>CAZBBV010000019.1:0-12620 GCA_964490025.1 uncultured Cryomorphaceae bacterium
CAGTTTGGAACAGGAGTGCTGACCAACCAAAGGTTGAAAAAATTTGTCGCAGACAGACAGGGCGGTATTTATCAGTACATCAAAAACAAGCTTATTCGCCGCAGTGCTTCCGGCCCTGCCACTGATCTTGCTACAAAGAAGCCGAAGGATCAGGTTTTGGTTTTTGGTCCGGAAGAAGAGCGTCTTGACTATACACTCTCGAAATGCTGTGAGCCCATTCCTGGTGATGATGTATTCGGATTTGTGACCATCAACGAAGGCATGAAAGTGCACAAAACCAATTGCCCGAATGCACTGAGGTTGCAGTCCAACTTTGCTTATCGAATACTTTCCGCTAGGTGGATAGGTAGCGATCAGGACGGATTTGCTACCGTTTTACTTCTGAAAGGAATTGACAAACCGGGAATAGTGAACGACATTACCAGAATTATTTCGAACGATATGAGCCTAAATATTCGAAGCCTGAATATCTCAGGGCAGGATGGTATATTCGAGGGCCGAATTACCGTGATCGTGTACGACAAAGGTCATCTCGACGAACTGATCGCTAATTTGAAGGAAATTAAAGAGCTCAATAGCGTGGAAAGGGTGAACAAGACTTAAAAAAGAAAATGGTAAAAGAAGAACATCAGAATAAGGTAAAGGAGGTTTTCACCTCATATCTACAAATGAAAGGGCACCGGAAAACACCGGAACGCTATGCCATACTGAAAGAAATATACAACAGCAAGGACCATTTTGATATCGAATCGTTGTATATCAAAATGAAGAATAAAAAATACCGCGTGAGCAGGGCTACATTGTACAACACCATTGAGCTTTTGTTGGATTGCAATTTGGTGCGTCGCCACCAGTTTGGGCCCAACCACGCCCATTATGAACCCTCTTTTTACGATCGAAACCACGACCACCTGATTCTTACCGATAGTGGCGAGGTTCGCGAGTTTTGCGACCCGCGTATTCAGCAGATAAAACAAACCATAGAAGAAGTTTTCAATGTGAAGATATTGAGTCACTCTTTGTACTTTTACGCCCTTAGCAATCCGGAAAATGACCCGGAAACCAAACCGGAACAGGAATAACCAATCCCGCTGCACATGTTAGTTGACGTACTATTAGGCCTTCAATGGGGAGACGAAGGCAAAGGAAAAATTGTTGATGTACTCACCAAAGAGTATGATATAATCGCTCGTTTTCAAGGCGGGCCCAATGCCGGACACACGCTGGAATTTGATGGAATAAAACACGTATTGCATACCATTCCCAGCGGCATATTCCACACCGGAACACAGAATGTAGTGGGCAATGGCGTGGTGATCGATCCCGTGATTTTCAAGAAAGAAATACAGGCCTTAGTGGCCATGGGCGTACCTGTTAAAGAGCGATTGATGATTTCTAGAAAAGCGCACCTGATCCTTCCCACCCACCGCTTGCTGGATGCCGCCTCTGAAGCTTCAAAAGGCACTAAGAAAATAGGCAGCACACTGAAAGGAATTGGCCCAACCTATATGGACAAAACCGGAAGAAACGGCTTGCGCGTTGGCGATTTGGAGCTAGCCGATTTCAAGGAGCGATACAATGCTTTGGTACAAAAGCACAAGCAGCTGTTGAGTTTTCACCAATTTGAGTACGACCTCGAGCCATTGGAAAAAGTATGGTTTGAAAGCCTGGAAACACTGCTTTCGCTGCCACTAATTGATAGCGAACAGTTTATATACGAAGGCATGAAGCGCGGGCAAAAAATCCTCGCCGAAGGTGCGCAAGGAGCTCTGCTCGATATAGATTTTGGCACCTATCCCTTCGTAACTTCATCCAATACCATTACGGCCGGAGCATGTACAGGCTTGGGGGTTGCGCCAAATAAAATCGGTGATGTGTATGGCATCTTCAAAGCCTATTGCACCCGCGTAGGCAGTGGCCCCTTCCCTACTGAACTGCACAACGAAACGGGCGAGGAACTTCGCAGAATAGGAAACGAATTTGGTGCAACCACCGGACGTCCGCGGCGCTGTGGCTGGCTCGATTTGCCCGCATTGAAATACGCCATCCGCATTACGGGCACCACCAAACTGATCATGATGAAGTCGGACGTGCTGAGCACCTTTAACCCCATTAAGGTGTGCACACACTACGAATACCGTGGCGAAATATTGGATTACCTGCCTTATAGTCTGGATGAAAGCCTGGTAAATCCGGTGTATCTGGAAATGGAAGGATGGAACGAAGACCTGACCGGCTTGTCGAAATATGAAGAACTACCGGAAGCATTGCAGAACTACATTCAATATCTGGAAAGCGAGCTTGAAACACCCATCATCATTGTTTCCGTGGGGCCCGACCGAACGCAAACCATCATGCGATAAACTATAGCGAGAATTTAGCTTCGGCCATATCCGCAATTTGTCCGCCTATAGCCAAAGATGCCGTAGCCGCTGGCGAAGGTGCATTGAGCACATGAATGCTGCGCTGGGCATATTCTATTCGAAAGTCATCTCTGGTATCACCATTTTGAGAGAGCAGCATAGCCCGAACGCCTGAACGACCGGGAACCAAATCGTCCATGGTGAGGCTGGGAATCATCCTTTGCAATGTGTGTAGAAATAGCTTTTTGCTAAACGCTCTGCGGTATTCGTTGATTCCGAACGACATGTTATTGAAAAACAAACTCCAGGTTCCTTTGTAGCCTAAGGCTGACGCAGTATCACGAAGGTCAAAATCAGTCTTTCCATAGCCCTCCCGCTTGAAAGAAAATACCGCATTTGGTCCGCATTCTATTTCGCCATTAACCATGCGGGTGAAATGCACACCGAGAAAAGGAAATGCCGGATCAGGAACAGGATAGATCAAGTTGCGCACTTTGTTTCGCGCATGGTGGGCAAGCTCGTAATAGTCGCCGCGAAAGCCTACCACCCTTTCCTTAATGTGCAATCCGTCTTTGAAGGCCATTCGGTCTGCCTGCAACCCCGCACAAACAATTAGATATTTCCCAAAATACTGATCTCTGCGTGTGCGCACCATTTTCAATTCTCCCCGATCCACAATTTCTATGACTTCTTCCTTGAACAAGGCTTTTGATTCGCTTTGAATGGACAAAGCTTTGGCAATCATTTTCTCCGTGGCGCCAACAAAATCTATTATGCCCGTTTGAGGCACCCACAACCCGGCAATACATTCTACAAAAGGCTCTATCTCTTTAACCTCCCTTCCCGTAAGCTTCTTTATACCATCCAGACCATTGGCCTTTCCGGTAGTCATAATCCCATCCAACCTACTCAACTCTGATTCGCTGGTGGCTACTACTACCTTGCCGCACACGTCGTGTGCAATGCCATTTTCCTGGGCAAATGCCACTAGCTCTTCCCTGCCTTTCACACAGTTTATGGCTTTCAATGAGCCCGGCTTATAGTAAAGTCCTGAGTGGATAACTCCAGAGTTATGGCCCGTTTGGTGCGCTGCCGGGCCAGCCTCCTTTTCGAGCAGTAATAATTTCAATTTTGGATAACGCAGCTGCAACTTGTAAAAAGTGGCCGCGCCAACTATTCCACCACCAACCACAATGGCGTCGTAGGTCATCTCTTGTCTGTTGTTTAATGAAGAGCGAAGGAAATCAATCCTCAGGAATTTTGCGCTTATCCACCACGGTAAATACACGGGAAATATTGAAGCCAAAGAAAATGTCGCCATCAAGCCAGCGGCCTTCAGTGCCGGTGATAAAAGCATCTTCAAACATGCCACGCGAATTGGTCATGTGTAGCTGGAAAACGTGCCCTCCGGTTTCGATATCCAATCCAAGACTGAAGCTGTTCACACGTGTATCGGGCACAGGTCTAGGAAATAAATACCAATATTCCGCATTCAATGAAAGACGCTTATTTAGCTTGTAGCGCCCACCCGCACCAATAGATAAATAATCATTGGCTTCGGCCGCTGTAGGTACAAAGTTCTTGTGAATGAAAGTGGGCACAATTTGGGCAGAAAAACCTTCGCTGAATTTCCGTCCCAGAATCAACTGGTTCGCATAGCTCAATCTAGAAGTGAAATAATTCACCCTATTGGGGTCTTCCCATTCCATTCCGTTGATGTACATGCCTCCGTAATAGGTAAGCGAAACGGGCATTACTTTCACCCCGGTACTTTGACGAAGAATTTTAAACTTCACATTTCCCTCCCAGGTTTTTAGGTAAGAGCTACGCGCCCAACCTACTGCCAGTCTTTCAGTGATTCCGTAATCGAGTCCAAGCCTGATGGTGGCATTGTCCAATCCCCATAAGTCATAAAAACCGTCGCTAAGACGGCCGAAACGGTGCTGAATAACAAAGTGCAGAACCCCCGGAGCGGGAGTTTCTACACTTTGCATATTTATAACGCGGGTATCTTTGAAAGTAGCGGTTACGTATTCCGTTTTTGGCTCTTCTTTAAGCAGGTCAAATAGATCGTCCTGGGCAAAACTGGCTGCCGAACAAAAGCTTATTACAACTAGAAGAAGGGCTCGGATACGCATAGCTTCAATTAATAACTACCGTCCATTTTCAAATCCACAGTCACCTCCACCTGCTTAGCGATTTTATCTTTCATCATTCCCGGAATTTCAATGTTGTAGTCGGCAACCACAATAATGAACTTTGCCTTCGCCAGCACCATATCTCCTTGCACTGTAATGGTTCCTTTTTCTTCAATTTCTTTGGTCACACCGTGGATGGTCATCTTACCTTTTACGGTCACGTTGTAAGTCCCTTGTTTTTTGAAGTCCACGTCTTTAATGTTCACAACGGTTCCGTCGAAGGTAGCTTGTGGAAACTTGTTCGACTCCATGTAGTTCTCATTGAAATGCTCTTGCATGAGGGCTTTTTCGAACTGAAAACCTTTGATGGGCGCCTGAAACACAAATCTGGCGCTATTGCGGTCAAGAATGCTGGACACTTCGTGGTTGTCTGCTTGGATATCTTCAACCGGCGTGGTGGAGAAAAAACGGATGTGTCCGTTTCGGGTGATGTACTTCGTAATTTCACTTTGTTGGCCAAAAGCCAAAGCTGTCATTGAAATCATAGCAAATACGGCAAATACCTTTTTCATTTTCTGATTGTGTTTAATTGTTTAACGTTCCTTGGTTTATCCAAGCTTGAATTTTAGTGATCGAGCAGTCGCCCATCTTTCCTGTTTGTGGCATAAGCAATGGGTCTCCGTTCGATCGGCTGATCCTGTCCATAATCTTGCCACTATTGGCAGCGGCTGCTATTTGTGTGTGGTTGGTCAGCAACAGCCCACCTGAGGGCGTTGATCCGGAGTGACATGGCGTGCAATTCGTTTGAATGATTGGATTAATATCATTCTGAAAAGACATGGAAACCGTATCACATTCTGTGTTGGGATAAAGCTCCTCTGCATTATCGTAATAGCACGCTTGGGTTCCAAACATTGCCATGGCCAGCAAAGGCACTCCGAAAAGTATTGATCTCAACTTCATATCAATTGTCGGGCATTCCATCTTGAATCCATAACTCGAGCTGACGAATATTGCAATCCGATATTTTCACGCCGCTTGGTGGCATCATGGGGTATCCTGTTTCGTGCCGAACACGCTGAATTAAATTTTTGTAAGTAACTGCGCCTTGAACTTCCACATGATTGGTCAGACTAAGGCCGGCCTGCGGATTAGTTCCACTATGGCAAATCACACAATTTTGGTTTAACAGAGGAACAATATTCTGAGCGAACGAAACATCCGTGGTATCGCAATCGTCGCATTTGTTGTTTTTAGCACCTTGTTGTATCCACGTGAATATCAACTGCGTTTGCGCGGCGCTGAGCGGGTTATTGGGTGGAGGAGGCATGCGCTTGTCCGGGTCGTTTTCGGTAATTACTTCATACAAGTCGCTACCATTCGGATTGCCTGCTTTTATATCCCCTGTTTGGATTATGCTGAAATATGTGGTGAGGTTCACGCCATTTTGCGCAGTAGCCGCATCATGGCAACCTGCATAAGCACAACTGGCCTGTAGAATTGGGAAAATATCGTTCTCGAAATACACGGTGTCCGGATCGCAGGGAATGTTGGTAGAGTCTGGATTGGGGTCCGGATCTCCAACTATGATCGGTTGGTGTTTGCATGCTGAATTGAATATCAACATCAATACGAATCCGGCTGCAAATAATCTCGACATAGAATACTGTTTTCGCTGCTAAGATAACGTCTATTTCTTAGGGCAAGTATTCATACCAAACACTGCATAAATTGGGCAGAAACTAACAAAGCTTGTGGCCAATAAAATGACAGCAGCCACCAACACTACAATGCCCAAGGTTCCTGTAACCATTCCCGTGAAATACAAGACAGCCAGCACCAGGGCCAATACCACTCTAAATCCTCTGTCGAGGTTGCCTACATTCTTTTTCATAACTGTTTTTATTTGGAGAATTTCAAAGGTCGGAATATTTAGCGGCTAATTACATGGCAGTTGATTTCTTATCCTAGAATAATCTTTAATGATAAAAAATAGCCCCATTGACTAAAATACTGCCTACTTTCGTTGTCAACTCAAACCAAAATGACCATGAAAAAGAAGCTGTTAATTCTACTACTAATAGGCGCAATAGTCGCCGGCGCTGCCTACTGGTACACATTTCACAAGCCACACCGCAATGTTCAAACAGAAGAATCCTCTTTCACACTGAGCAGTGCAAGCCTAATTGGTGAATTCAGTGCCGATCTTCCAGCAGCCACAGAGAAATTTATAGACAAGGTGATAGAGATAGAAGGAACCGTAACAGATGTTAATGCCACCAATGCCACGCTCGACGGCTCCGTGTATTGTAGTTTCCTGGAAGGCGAGCTGGGCAAGGTGATAGAAATTGGTCAAGGAAAAACCATTTCCATTAAAGGACGTGTGATCGGCTTCGACGAGTTGTTTGGCGAGGTTAGGCTAGACCAGTGCGCTTTGATTGAATAAACGTTTGGCGCCATAGGGCGACAACGCCAAGCAGGAAAAATACCCCCAGCGCAAGTGCTGAGTTTTGCATGCTTCCGGTTACGGACTCTACAAAGCCGTATAAGAAAGTCCCGAAAACAATGGCCACTTTTTCCGTCACGTCGTAAAAGCTAAAATAGCCCGCATGTTCGGTGGCTTCTTTGGGAATCATCTTCGAATATGTGGAGCGCGATAGCGCCTGGATTCCGCCCAGCACCATACCCACCAAGGCTGCAAGAAAATAAAAAAGCTTCTCAGCAGAAGGAGCTTCGCCATTCATCAATCCGGCAGACATGGCAATGCCAAACCAAATGAGGGCCGCCAACATCAGGGCCTTTATATTTCCTATTCTGCCCGATAAAAAGGCAAAAAGATAAGAACCCGCAATGCCCAAAAACTGAATAATGAGAATGGTGATGATGAGCTTTTCAGAAGGGAGATGAAGGATCTTTTCTCCAAATAAACTGGCCACATAAATGATGGTCTGCACGCCCACGCTTACGCAGAAAAAATAAAGAAGGAAGTTGCTAAGTGCTCTTTCACCCCGCACCTTTAGGAATACTCGCTTTATCGCTCGATAGCCTGAAGGAAGCACTTCGTCATTCTCATTTTCGATAAAGACTTTATCGGGCAATCGACGGAGGGTGAGTTGAGCGAAGCCAATCCACCAAACACCCACCAAAAGAAATGAGATTCGCGTGGCCATTCCGGCAGTGGCAATTCCAAATTGCTCATGAAAAGTGATCATGATTAAAATGAAAATGAGCAACAATGAAGCCCCGAGATAACCCATTGAGAAGCCTTGCGCGCTGGCCTTGTCCTGCTGTTCGGGGTAAGCAATCTCGGGAAGAAATGCATTGTAGAACACCACGCTACCCCAAAAACCTATGGATGCCAGCATGGTGAGCGCCAAGCCTAAGACGACATTCTCGGCGGTGAAAAAGTATAAACCCATGCACGAAAGCGCACCTAGGTAGCAAAACCCCTCTAAAAATTTTTTCTTGCTGTTGGTAGTGTCGGCTATGCCACTGAGAAAAGGCGAAAGTGCTGCCACTATAAGAAAGGAAAGCGAGAGCGTATAGCTGTAGATCACTGAATTTTCCCAGTCTGTGCCGAAGACCATAATTCTGGAGCCCGCTTCGTTGCTGGTTACTGCCGAGTAGTAAATAGGAAAAATAGCCGTGGAGATAACGAGGGAATACACACTGTTGGCCCAATCGTAAAAGGCCCAGGCGCGAATGGTTCGTTTGTCTCCTTTTATAAAGCTCATGCTTTGAAATGAAAAACCCCTGATTTACTCAGGGGTTTGATTTTACAATTAGTTTTTCGCCGGCAAAAAGCTGTGGTTCTTTCCATAATCCAGCATCTGGTCTATGAAGCTGCCTTCATACTTCACCTCCACATCTATCACCATTCCGTCGCTGAGCACCGGAACTAAAATAGGATTCACAAATCCATTGTATGGAGCTATGTTCAATTTTGCAGAGCGGTCCAATACTTCTTTGTGCAATTCGCGATTCACCTGAACGCCATACCCTTCTACAAGATTTCTGCCTGCTTCGTAGTCGCCCTCGCTTTTTATACGTTGAATTTCGCGCAGCAATTCGCCGAACAACTCACGTAGCGCTTCGTAGTCGTTGATGTTAATGTAGGTCTTCCCGTCACGTTTCACCATTTCAATTACATTTCGTTCCATGCCTTTTTCGTAGGCCCACATGCACACCAACTGGCGGTTGCGCATGTGCGATTCTTCAACAATGTCGCCCAATTCTACTCTGCGAAGCTGGCCCATCATTCCGTTGAGTAGGTATTGGTCGTATTCGGCCAGTCCCACATCTTTCGAATCAATCAAACCCAACTCTATAAGTTTCGGATCGAGAATAAAATACAAAGCCACCAAATCTGCACGTGCTTCTTCGAGTGTGCTGGCATAGCTTTTCAACGTTTCCTTAGGCGTACCAACGCCTTCGTTCAATTGGCCAGAGGCGTGACCAACCACTTCATGCAATGCCGTGTGCAGCTTACCGGCCAATCGACCATGCGCTTTCACGCGCTCTTTTTCCTCTTCGTCATGGCCAAATTCGTCTAAAAATCCACCGCTTGAGGCCGCTTCGTAGGCAGCAATGAGGTTGCCAAGGCTCACTGATTTAGACCCATATTGCTTTCTGATCCAGTCGGCATTTGGCAAATTCACACCTATTGGCGAGCTGGGAGATGCATCCCCCGCTTCGCCGGCCACAGCCACTACCTTATAGGAAATGCCCACCACATTCTTCTTCTTGTGCTCGTCCATAATGGGCGAGTTGTCTTCAAACCACTGCACATTTTCTTCCACCATAGCCATGCGTTTGCTGGCCTCAAAATCTTTGATCTGAACTATACTCTCGTAACTTCCCTTATGCCCAAGTGGATCATTATAAACCTCCACAAAACCTTGGATATAGTCAATGTCGCCTTCTGTGCATTGCGTCCATTGAATATTGTACACATCCCAAAGCTCCAACTCCCCTGTTTGGTAATATTGAATCAGGGTTTGAAGTGCTTCGGCTTGGCAAGGGTGCTCGGCTACCGAAACCGCCAATTCAAGAAAATGGATCATTCTTTCAAGCGCCGAACCGTACAAGCCTCCTAAGTGATATACATCTTCATACAGAGTGCCGTCTTCTGCGCGGCGCATTCTGCTATTAATACCGTACGACCACTGCGGATTTGCAGCATTCTCTTTTTGAAATTGATAGAAAGCCTCCACTTCGTCGTCCATCAAATCGGAAGCATAAAAATTGACCGCTGAACCCGAAATCAATCCTTTATCAGGATCCAAATTCACCTTTTTCGGATCTACATTTGGGTCGAACATGGCCTGTAATTGAATCGAATCTAACGACACACCCGATTTCTCCATCAACACCTGAAAGTAGGCTTGATCAAACTCGGGTTTGAACTTGAGCATGCTGTAGTGGTGGTGTATGCCATTGCTAAAAAACACACGCTTGGCATAGGTCATGAATTTGTCCCATTCTTCTCCCTTTCTCTTGCCGGCGTAGTTTTCAATAATACCCTCCAAAGCCTTGCGAATGCTCAGGTTGTGGCGGTAGTTTTGATCCCAAATAATGTCGCGACCTGCCAGTCCTGCCTGGGTAAGGTAGTACACATACACACGCTGTTTTGGTGTTAGTTCCTCCCAACCGGGAATCTGGTACCTTAATATTTGAACGTCCGCAAAACGATCGACAGTCCACTCGAATTCTGTGGATTGCTCAACGGGTTTTTGACAGGCAAACAACATAGAAACGGTAATAATTAAAAGGCTAATTCTTTTCATAAAACAGATATAGTTACAGTGAATTTGGCCAAATATAGAACTATAAGCCCTACTTTTGAGCTACTAAATCAAAATACCCTAGCCATGAAAACCTTAAAGATTCTTCTTCTCAGTCTAGTTATTATTATCGGTGGTGCGTGCATTTGGTTGGCCACATTGCCTGACCATTATGAGGTGCGCCGCGAAGCAACTATCAACGCTCCCGCCGAGGTGGTTTTTAGTATGATCAATGAATTCAAAGAATGGGAGAGCTGGTCGCCCTGGGGGCGCAGAGACAGCTCGTTGGCCCTTACCTACGGCGAAATTACCAGTGGCGTGGGTGCCCACTATTCTTGGGTGGGTGATGCCGAATTGAGCGGTGCCGGCGGAATGACCATTACGAAGATCGAGCCCAATCAATTGATAGAATTTGAAATAAAAATGGTTTCGCCTTACGAATCAGTCAGCAACGGCTACTTTATGCTTGAAGAAGTAGACGGCATGACCAAGGTAAGCTGGGGCGACATGGGCAAATTGCCATTCTTCCTTCGGTTTATGAATATTGATGATATGTTGGGCCCTGTGTTCGAAGATGGGCTCCAGTACCTAAAAGAAGTGTCTGAGGCAAAAGCCACTATGGCACCTGAAATTCCGGTGGAAATTGTGGAAACAGAGGAAATAAGCTACTACTACATCTCCGCCGATTCTGTTAGCGTGAAAGATATGGGCACCTTGATAGGCAACTCATATGGAGAAATAATGGCCTACTTGGCTGAAGACGCAAACAATTATACCGGCCATCCTTTCACCATTAGCCGAAAGTGGGACAATGAATTGATGATGGGTGACATAGATATTTGCTTACCTATCAATTCCACCAAGCCTGGAAACGAGCGTGTGAAAAAAGCAACCAAAGCAAGCGGCCGTGCCGTTCGCGCCACACATTATGGAAAATACGAATTGGTAGGACCGGCCTACTTTGCCGCCGAAGAGTTCATTGAAAAAAATGGCCTTAAATACAACGACTACCCGCGTGAAATATATGTGACCGACCCCGGGCAAGAGCCTGACACTGCCAAATGGGTGACCTTTGTTGAATACCCCATAGAATAAGAAGCACGAACATAGTGGAAGCCCCCGTAGCCTTGCTGTGGGGGCTTTTTTTATTGCGCTGCGCGAAGCACGTTCAGGGCTTCTTCCACATGCTTGGTAGCTTTCAGGGTGCTTTCGAATGTGTGGATTATTTTCCCTTGTTTGTCCACTACAAAAGTGATGCGAGCGCTAAACAACCCAAACCAGCTGCGGCCCACCCCAAAGGCGTTCTGCACCTTTCGGTTTTCGTCGCTGAGTAGCACAAAGGGCAAGTTGTAGTCACCGGCAAACTTTTCGTGCGAAGATTGTCCGTCGCCACTGATGCCAATCACCTCAGCGCCCAAATCTTGAAAAGCCTCATAATCGTCGCGAAAGCGACAAGCTTCGGCTGTGCAACCACCTGTGTGGTCCTTTGGATAAAAGTAGATTACCATATTACTTTTTCCAAGCCACTCTTCTACGCTTCGCAGCTTACCGTTCTGATCTTTTAAGGCAAAATGAGGCACCTTGTCCCCTACTTCCAGTTTCTTCATTTTTTGTGCATTCGTTTGTATTACGCCAAAAATCAGCACCCCGGCGGCTATGCCGAAGGCCAATATTATTCTATTTCTTGATGGTCTTTTCATGCTCTGCTTAACGCTTCACGGTATCTATCCAGCACACGCTGCCGTGCGAAGCTATGCTCTACAATGGGTTTTGGGTAAGAAAAATCCTGGAATTCAGGCACCCAACGCTTGATGTATTGCAATTTCGGATCGAACTTCATGGTTTGCAAATGGGGGTTGAACACCCGAAAATAGGGTGCCGCGTCACAGCCCGAACTAGCCGCCCATTGCCAGCCACCATTGTTGCTACTCAATTCAAAATCGAGTAGTTTTTGTGCAAAATAGGCTTCGCCCCAGCGCCAATCTATGAGCAAATGTTTGGTGAGAAAACTGGCGACAATCATCCGCACACGGTTGTGCATAAATCCGGTCGCGTTCAGTTCGCGCATGCCCGCATCCACTATGGGATAGCCTGTGCGGCCTTGGCACCACGCCTCAAAATGTGCCTCATTGTTTTCCCAGCGGATGCCGTCATATTGTGGTTTGAAAGCGCCACGAACCACATGCGGAAAGTGCCAAAGAATCATCATATAGAAATCGCGCCATATCAATTCGTTCAGCCATTTTTCATTTAGCGCCTTGGCCTTGCGCGCCCATTGCCGGATGCTCACCGTGCCAAAACGCAAGTGAAGACTGAGCCTTGAGGTGCCCAACACT
>CAZBBV010000020.1:0-2350 GCA_964490025.1 uncultured Cryomorphaceae bacterium
ATACACTTGCCGTCCGGTCTCTTCCACGTGCGCTATTATTTTGCTCATGGCACGTATCACCTCCACAGGATGTTCTCCCACGCTCGTTTCTCCGCTCAGCATCAGGGCATCTGCACCATCCAGCACTGAGTTGGCTACATCATTCACCTCGGCTCGTGTAGGCGAAATGTTTTGGATCATGCTTTCCATCATTTGGGTGGCTATGATCACGGGTTTTGAATACTTGCGCGCTTGCTCCACGATCATCTTTTGAATGAGCGGAACGCCCTGCATGGGCACTTCCACGCCCAAATCGCCACGGGCCACCATCACTCCGTCGGTAACTTTCAATATGCGACGTATATCCGCTACTGCTGCGGGCTTTTCAATTTTGGCTACCACCAATGCCTGAGAATCCTTTTCAGCAATTATTCGCTTTAGCTCCACCACATCTTCCGCCTGGCGAACGAATGAAAGGCCAATCCAATCCACTTTTTCCTCTAGCGCAACTTCAAGATCGGCAAGGTCTTTTTCGGTGAGACAAGGCAAGCTCACATTGGTGTTGGGCAGGTTCACCCCTTTTTTCGACTTCAACGGACCGCCGTGCAACACTTTTGTCTTCACCTCCTTTTTCCTGTCGGTAGAAAGCACTTCCATCACCAACTTTCCGTCGTCCAGCAATATTTGCTCGCCAACATTTACGTCCTGCGGAAACTGAAGGTAATTCATGTACACTTTGTCGCGAGTGCCTTTGCAAGGCTCGGTGGTAAACAATAGAACGTCGTCTTTTTTCAGCACCACGCCTTCTTCCACTTCGCCTATGCGCAGTTTAGGGCCTTGCAAGTCGGCCAAGATGGCCACATGGGTACCAAGGCGATCGTTCACCCGTCGAATCATTCGTATCGAGTCGCGCGCTTGTTGGTGGTCGCCATGTGAGAAGTTAATACGGGCTACGTTGAGTCCCGCTTTTATCATTTCTGCAAATACCTCTTCAGAAGAAGAAGCAGGGCCCAGCGTGGCCACTATTTTGGCTTTATTGATTACCATAGTTGATGTTTTGTAAGTCGACTTTGTTCGGTACACTGTCGGGGTCTATTTCTTCCGACTTTGCAAAGTAGGCGATTCTGTTGCACACCTCATGAAGTTTCGCAATTTCTTCATCAGTTATTATCCCATACACAATAATGAAGTAGTCAAATGTCTTGTGCGAAGGTAAAAAGTGGGCCTGTTCCGCTATTTCATCCCCGCCGAACAAACCGATACTTTCGGTGGCTTTATTCGTGCCTTGGCCCACATTGCTTAACAGATACCATTCTGAGAATCCACTCTCCGGCTTAAACTCGAAAAGAGAAAACTCATAGCTTCCTTTCTTCCTTTTGTTTAGCACGTTGTCTCTACACTTTTCGAAAGCCAAATCAAGACTTGAGTTTAGCAAATAGGCCACGCGGTAGTCGCGTTCGCTGCTGCGTATTCCCCAGAGGAAAAAATCGTCTTCCTCCTCCCATTGCAACTTGATGGTTCCCATAGGGCTAAGAAATGAGTTCTTTTGCTTTGAGCCAGTTTTCTGCGGCAATTTCTTTTGCCAGTTTTTTAGAGACGGCTTCTCCTATAGCCTCTGTCACGCCGTCCACCTTCAGCTCCGATTTGAAGTGTGGGTTTCCGCCGTCGTTGGGAAGCTCATACACCTCAAAGTCTACGCGCTTCTTGTTCTTCTGCGACCACTCATTGATCACACTCCTGTAGCTGATGATCACATCCCCAATTTGCTCAATGGCAATGTACGGTTTGATGATTTTTTGAAGCACAAACTGCTTGGTGGATTTATATCCCAGGTCGAGATACAAAGCGCCAATGAGCGCTTCTAAGGCGTTTCCCACGATCGATTCGCTGAAGTGTTCTACAGGCAAATTTCTTTTTACCAGCGGAAGGAGCTTCATTTCTTGCCCAATCTGATTGAGATTTTTTCTGCTTACAATTTTTGCCCGAGTTTGGGTGAGCACGCCTTCGTCTTTATCAGGAAAAGCGTGATAGAGAAAATCGGAGACTATGGCGGTGAGTATGGCGTCGCCCAGAAACTCAAGCCTTTCGTTGTGGACAATATTTTTTGTTTCCTCTTGGCCTTTCAGGGAGCTGTGCGTAAAGGCTTCGAAGTAGATTTCGGCATTGCTGGGCTTGAAACCGGTAATTCGGCTAATTTCCAACAAAAAACCCCCATCCTTATGAAGACGGGGGTTCCATATGTTTTTAAAACGTCGAATCATCAATCGCGTAACTTGCTGAAAATCACAGATGCATTATGGCCACCAAAACCAAAGGTGTTGCTCATAGCGGCATTCACGACGCGTTTTTGAGCCTTACCAAAAGTGAGGTT
>CAZBBV010000020.1:2450-12209 GCA_964490025.1 uncultured Cryomorphaceae bacterium
GCATTTATCATCACATTGCGAGCGCCTAGTCCTTCCGGATGTGGGGCTGTAAGGTGATGGGCATCTGCCGAAAGGCCTCCGCCACGTAGTTCGGCATAAATCTTTACGCCGCGCTTTTTGGCATGCTCGTATTCTTCAAGAATCAAGCAGCCGGCTCCTTCGCCCAACACAAAACCGTCGCGATCTTTATCAAACGGACGGCTGGCGGTAGAAGGGTCGTCATTGCGTGTGCTCAAAGCATGCATGGCGTTAAAGCCGCCAATGCCGGCGTCTGTTACTGCCGCTTCTGAACCACCTGTTACTATGATATCCGCTTTTCCAAGCTGAATGTACATCATGGCGTCAATAATGGCATTGCTGGCCGAAGCACAGGCAGAAACGGTGGTAAAGTTTGGTCCCCTGAAACCATAACGAATGGAGATATGCCCCGGGGCGATATCAGCGATCATTTTTGGAATAAAGAAAGGGTTGAAACGCGGAGTTCCGTCGCCTTGGAAATAGTTCATGCACTCTTCTTGAAAGGTGCGCAAACCACCAATGCCCGATCCCCAAATAACGCCAATGCGGTCTTTGCTGATGTCGTCCGTAATCTTAGCGTCATTTATCGCTTCGTCTGCCACCACCATGGCAAACTGTGTAAAGAGGTCCATCTTTCTGGCTTCTTTGCGGTCCAAGATGTCGCTCGGATCGAAGTCTTTTACCTCGCAAGCAAACTGGGTCTTGAACTTTGAGGCATCAAAACGCGTGATAGGGGCCGCACCACTACGTCCATTTACAAGCCCATCCCAAAACTCAGAGGTGGATTTGCCAATGGGGGTAAGGGCCCCTAGTCCTGTTACGACAACTCTTTTGAAAGCCATCAGAGAGCGGTATTATTTCGCTTGTTCTGAGATGTATGAAATAGCCTGACCAACGGTCGAGATATTCTCCGCTTGGTCGTCAGGGATCTGAATATCAAACTCTTTTTCGAATTCCATAATCAATTCAACGGTGTCCAAAGAATCGGCACCTAAATCGTTGGTGAAGCTCGCTTCAATAGTTACTTCACTCTCGTCAACACCTAGTTTGTCAACAATAATTGCTTTTACTCTAGAGGCAATGTCAGACATGGCTTTTTGTTTTAAATTAAGGCTACAAAGAAATAAAATTCCATAGAATACAATACACCTAATGTGTTAAGCTCCGTTTACCAATGAAATGCCATCATTGCGGCCTTTTTGGGCCATTCAGTTGCCGTGAAAACAGTTTCTTTGCCCTATGAAAAACGATCGGAAAATGAATGCTGCTGTCTTTGCCTCGGGCTCCGGAAGCAACGCCGAGAATCTGATTCGTTTTTTCGAAAAAAGGGATGACCTGTGTATCGCGCTCGTGGTGAGCAACAAACCTGATGCACTGGTGCTGGAACGGGCAAAAAGATTGGGTGTTCCTTATCAATATGTCAGCCCAAGAGCCATTAGGGAGGATGATGGATTGACCGAATTGTTGAAACAATATCAAATTGACGTTGTCATTCTTGCTGGTTTTCTTCAGTTAATTCCGGCCTATTTAATTCAATTGTTTCCCGGAAGAATGGTAAACATCCATCCGGCACTGTTGCCAAAATATGGGGGAAAGGGCATGTATGGCATACATGTGCATGAAGCCGTGGTAGTCGCAGGCGAAAGAGAAACAGGCATCACGATTCATGAAGTGAACGAGCATTACGACGAAGGGAGAGTAATATTTCAGGCATCATGTGCTGTGCTAAAAACCGACAGTCCGGAGGAGGTGGCGAATAGAATACACGAACTAGAGTACAAACACTTCCCGCAGGTAGTGGCCGACTGGATCAAAACCCTTTCGGTACAATGATAGAAGTGTACACAGACGGTGCTTCATCAGGCAATCCGGGTCCGGGAGGATATGGCATCATCATGCGTTCAGGGAAATACGAAAAGGAGTTTTCGCAGGGCTTTCGCCGCACCACCAACAACCGAATGGAACTATTGGCCGTAATTGTGGCCCTGGAGCAGATAAAGATTGAAAACGCGGATGTTCGCGTCTTTTCCGATTCGAAATATGTGATAGATGCTGTGCAGAAAGGATGGGTGTTTGGCTGGGAAAAGAAAGGCTACGCAGGCAAGAAAAATCCTGATCTGTGGCGCCGCTTTCTGAAAGTATTTCGCAAGCACAAAGTTCATTTTGTGTGGGTAAAAGGTCATGCCAGCCATCCGGAAAACGAACGCTGCGACGCCTTAGCAGTTGCCGCCTCTAAAGGAGGCAAGCTCGAAATCGATCGTGAATACGAGGCTGTAGACGGCCTATTTTGACTTGTAGGCTTTGTAGTATTTCTGCAGCGAAGGGTGCTTTTCCTGCTCAATCACTTCGTACATCATTTGCGAGATTCGTGCTTCTGCCATCTCGTAATCCTTATTGGTATTTTTTCTATCCGAACATGTGCTGCGCAGTGTGGCCATAGCCCGCATGGCACCCAAACGCAGGTACCACGGCTGGCCGATATAGGCTATTTCTTGAATGTTTTGTGCCCCTTCGCTGATCATGTCCATATCGTTCATTCGGATAAGGTAGGTGGTATAGCTCTGTAAGATTCTTCCACTTGAGAAACCTCCTTCGCTCAAAAGTTTGTACTTGAAATATTCGTGGTCCTGACGCTCGGCAGCTTCGCTGTATATTTCTGCCAGACTGTATTGTAAGTCTCCACGAACGCTGTTCCCCAAGCTGCGGGCTTGACCAAGGGTGCTCTCAGGAGCAAGTTTGTACATGTATTCGAAGCCTGCACCGGCTACGGTGTAGGATCGGTCTTGCATTCTTTCGGAATAGAAATCGATATCGCGGAATTCGAAAACATCCCAAAGTAGCTCCACACACTTAGCGCGGATGTACGATTCAGGGTCTGTTTCTGCCATTTCGCGAACAATGTCTTTATAGAATTCTCTTTTTTCTTTCGAAATCTTCGGTAGGTAGTCCAAAGCCATTTTACGAATGCTGGCGTGCTTGTCGTAAATGGCTTTGCCCACTATCAGAGCGGTTGTGTTGCTGTCGTTGGTTGCGAGAAGCGCCTCCACTGCCTCTCTGCGGTCGTAATACAATGCTCCTTGATCGTATTGCATTACCCATTGGGCGTTGGTCTTGTTGTCGGTTTTTTCGCAAAGGAGCTGTTTTTCCGCATCCACATTCACCCATTCGGGTTGGAAAGGCGCCGGAATGCGAAAAGTTTCGGTTCCTTTTTCCACCGTAATTCTGTGTCTGCTTCTTTGACCATTGCTATACAGGTCCACAAAAATGGGCAGGCGATAAAGAGGAAACTTATCTACATCTTGCTTCTGTGAAATGGTGATGAGTTGTTCCTTCTTTTCTTCGTCCCAAGCATAGCTAATGTCGAGCACAGGATGGCCTGCTGCGAGAAACCATTGGTCGAAAAACCAGTTCAGGTCTTCGCCGGTCACCTTTTCGAAGGCTAGGCGCAGGTGATGAATTTCAGCTACACCAAAGGCATTGTCCTCTAGGTAAGCGCGTAGGGAGCTAAAGAATGCTTCGTCGCCAGTGTAGCTGCGCAGCATGTGCAATATTCTGCCGCCCTTGGCATACGAGTGGCTGTCGAACATGTCCTCTTTGTCTTCGTAGTTAAAGCGAATCATGTTCACAGCCCGACCTCTTTTAAACTCGCCTAGGTAGGAGCGTAGCTTTTGATTGAGTAAAGCATCTGCCTCTTCCCTTCCGGCTTTGTGCTCAAACCACAGATACTCTCCATAAGTGGCAAACGATTCGTTTAGGGGCAGGTTGGCCCAGCTTTCGCAGGTTACCAAATCGCCGAACCAGTGGTGGTAAAGTTCGTGGGCAATGATGCCATCTTGCGGGTCGTCCAGTATTTCGCGGTCGTCGGCATACACAAATTCGCCATGAATCACTGCTGTGGTATTTTCCATAGCACCCGAAACATAGTCGCGAACGATTACTTGCGCATATTTCTCCCACGGATAGGCCACGCCCAATTGCTTGGAGAAAAACTCAATCATCTCCGGGGTATTGCCAAAAATGGTGCGAGCGTATGGCGCATATTCGGCTTCCACGTAGTAGCTCACCTCCATATCGTTCCATTTGTCTTTAATTACCTCAAACTCACCAATGGCCAGCATGGCCAAATAGGGCGTGTGGCTCTGGCTTTGTTTCCAGTAGTCCATTCGCAATCCATTCCCAACAGGAGCGCTGTACATCAAGGTTCCATTTGATAATGTCGTGAGGTTTGTGTCCACATATAGGTAAATCTCCTGAGTCATGCGCTAGTTGGGCGAGTCGAAGGAGGGAAACCAACACGAGTTCGATTCGGTTTCGCCTTGCGTCCAAATCTGCTTCGGACGGTGCGGGTTGTGTCCATCAGCATTTATAAAGTACAATCCTTTTGCATCTACTATGGCCGCGCTACCGGTTACCTCCAGTTCGTCGGGTTTCGCCACATAGTCAATTTGAAGGGTAATGGTGTCGCCTCTGCTGATCATTTCCGGCAGGAAAATGTTCATCAACATCATATCGTAGTCATAGCGCAATGGCGTGTTTGTGCCGTTTTTGTAAAGAAAAACGTTTTTTATTTCCATGCCCTTGGCATCCAGCTCCACAGTGCCTACAGGATAAAACATAGCCGTGATATCCAGCCACGCACTTCCAATCACATGCTTTTTCTCCCAATCGAAACGCAGCTCTAGCTTGGTGTGCACAAGATCTGTTTTGCGCGTCCGCGAGGGATTGTAGGTAGGCCGGACATCCACCTGACTGTCGGTCACGGTTACATCCTCCATTTCTATATTGGTCATTTTCCTATCGGCACAGCTAAAGGCGATAGCCACAAGGAGGATTGAAGAAAGAATTTTATTCATTTGGTTGTAGTTCTATGTGTCGTTGATTTTCTAAAAAAAGTCGAGGGATGGGCTAAACCTGTATTTTTGGAAGCTTCCTTTCGAGGTGGGCCAAAGATAGTTATTGAACAAAACGAGAAAAGATATGTGGAAAGCGGTGATCAATGATGCGCAACACGAGGTGCAATGGAAGGACAAGCACAAGGGCGTGGTGGTAGTGAACGGCAAAGAACTAACCTTAGATATGGTGAAGTCCGGCGATCGCGACTGGCATATTCTGCTTAACGGAAAGGCCACTCGAATAACCTTGGTGAGCAACGACAAAGCGGAAAAACAAGTTCAATTGATGGTGAATGGCAAGGAAATCACCGTGAATCTGAAAGACCGCCTCGACCAGTTGCTGAGCACCATGGGTCTGGAGAATGCAGGCGCGAAAAGAATGAATGAATTGAAGGCGCCCATGCCCGGCTTGGTGCTAAAGTTGCGCGTGAACGAAGGCGACAGTGTGAAAAAAGGCGACCCGCTATTGGTGCTCGAAGCCATGAAAATGGAGAATGTGATAAAGGCCGCAGATGACGCCGTTGTGAGCAAGATTGTAGTGAGTCCCGGGCAGGCAGTCGAAAAGAATGCCTTATTGATGTCTTTCAAATAGGGAGTTAAGGAAGCCCAATGGCAAAATTGAAAACCGCATTTTGCATGTGGATGGTGTCCGCGAAATTCTCGCTTACCAGCATGCAGTCGGCCTCCATTGTCACTTTTAGTGTTGGCTTCCCTTCGTGGTTTGGCTTATAGGGCTCCACTTTGGTCAGCTTGCATTGGGCGCTTTGCGGCATTACTGAAGACAAATACCTCCTTCCAATTTCATTCACATACTCGATTTCTACTGTACCGAACTGTTCCAAATCAATTGTGGGAACTATGATTTCGTCCACCACGTAAGAGAAATTGGCATGGCAACCGCTTTGGCCGACAATTACCTTTTTGGAAATTGACGAACTGCAACCCAAGCTTGTATTTTCTATGGTAAGAAGCGCGTTGTATTCGCCCGGTGTGGCGTATGTGTGCGCAGGATTGGAGGTATAGCTGCTCTGCTGGTCGCCAAACTGCCAGTGATACACGTAGTTGCCTGAAGCTATGGTCAATGGGCTGAAGTAAACCGTTTGGCCCACCACATAAATTTCAAAATCAAGTGGGCACTCCGATTTCGCATCAATTGTATTGGTTTGTGCACCGCTACAGCCGCCATTTAATGTAGTGATGTGCAGCACGGAAAATATGCTATCGCCACCCACCATTCTGAAAGTATGGGTAGGAGATGGGTCTGTACTCGTGTTTCCGTCGCCGAAGTTCCAGAAATGAGACACCACAGTGCTACTTTGATTATTGGAATCGGCAAAAAAGCGAACCACCGACTTGCTGTCTTCATATACCCCCGACCAGTCTGATAGTGCTATATCACCTGCGGATATAAAAGAATTAGACATACCATTTCCGTATCCCGAATGGTCGTTTCTGAACCGAAGAGTGAAGTACGAATTGCAATTCACGCAGTCTCTTTTTTGAAGCGTGCCTGTGGCTTGCCAAACCTCTCCAAGGCTCGTGTCGGCATTGGTGTATAGGAAGTAGTCATCAACGCCTGCTTCCAAAACGATAGGCACGCCATCCAGAGTGGCCACAACGCCAAATTCAGGCGAGCCATTGGGATCGGGTGGAACCAAATCCTTTCGGCAAGAGCCCGTGGCAATGAGAATAGCGAGTATGACGAGTAGCCTTAGTTTCATCTGGAAAGGCGATATTCAAGAACCAATTTGATCCACATAATGCGGTCCTTTTGCTCTGTTGGGAAGTATCCTTCCTTAGTTAAATCAGGGATTCCGTACTGGAAACGCAATCCTGCCTGTAAGTTTTCATGCAGTCGAAATTCGTAGCCTACCATTATGCCGTAGTCCCACTGTCGCAAGGCTTCCACCATGCCATACTCCTGCGATTCGTAGTGCTCTTGTGTATTCATGGCGCTGTTGATGTATACATCCTTATAGCTGTTGGTGGTTACCAGCCAAGAGGCGTATGCACCTAGGCTCACCTTGTGGTTCCTGCCTATCTGATAGCTGGCATACACGGGCAGTTCAAGATAATGTAAACGAGAAGGCGTGAGGTAATTCGTTACGGTGTCCATACCGAAGTTGTATTCGTAGCTCTCATACACCAACGACTGATTGGTGCCGGCGCGGTGCTGGTAAAGGATGTTGGCATTGATGGTCCAGCGCTGCTGCAGCATGAGCGCATAGCGCAGGCCAATCACCGGGCTGCTGCTCATGCCGGTATTCGGATTGTTGCCTTCGAAAGTGTTGCTTCCGGCCACACCCATCAACACCCCTATGTAGTGCGAAGTGCCCGGAATGCAGCGGAATGCACTGGCATCTGCTTTATATTTCTCAGCCTCTTCCTCTTCAAATTTTATGAGGTGAATTTCATCCACACTTTCGCGATACAATTCTGCAGTAGGAAGTTCGGGCATAAATGGTGCGCGCGGATAGGCCACCCGCGGTTTGTTTTCTTCTCCGCCTTCGTTTTGCGCATATGCGGTGGTGCTGCCTGCACTTTTCCCTGAGTTTTTAGCCTTGCTGCTTCCAGTAGGCGCAAGGGTTGTGGCGCCACTCTTTCCCTTTTCATTGGTGCCTTGAGTAATCTCAAGCTCCGCGTTTTTATTCCTTATTTCAAATGGTGAAGACATGTAATCATCTTCAAGCGTCACCGGAAAAATGGTTTCCTCAGGGCTGTATCTAATCGAAGTTTCCGTATTTCGGTTCGTCATATACCATAAGGCGCTGCTTAGCGTGGCAACGACAAACACTCCGGCCAGCACATTTTTAATAAAGATGGCGCGATAGGCACTGTTTATCATAGCGGCGGCTTTCAGCCAGCTGCTCTGATTCATGGGGAATGAGGCCTGTGCAAACTTTGCTTTTACAAAATTGTCGAGCGCCAGCGGATCCGATTGCTGGATCAGCTCCTCGGCTTTGGCCCAGGCTCCAGGATCTACAGGGAACTCGGCCCCCTCAAATCCTTGTCTGAAAAAATCATCAAGCTCCTTGTCTCCTAACATTGTCGTATTGTAGTGTTTTGGCGATCAGGTCTTTCAGTATTCTCCGCGCATTCGATAAATGCCACTTTGAGGTTCCTTCTGAAATACCCAACATTTCGCCGATTTCTTCATGTTTGTATCCGTCCATCACATACAGGTTGAACACCCTTTGCGATATGGGGGGCACCTGTAAGATCAATTTTTTAAGCTCTTCGATTCCCAGATTCGATTCTGCGGCATTGTAATCTACCCGCGTGTTGGTCGACTCTCCAATGATGTCAAAGTGCTTTTCTTTTTCCTTGTATTTCTTGTTTTTTCTATAATCGTCTATCACCACATTGATGGCCACACGCTTTATCCAGGCTATGAATGATATGTCTTGATTGTACTTGTCCAGGTTCAGCAATATTTTCAGAAAAGCCTGATTGAGTAGCTCTTCGGCGTCTTCCTTATTCACGGTGTAGCGGAAGCATATGCCCATAAGAATGCTATAGCACTTAGAGTACAATTCGTACTGTGCCCGCTTCTCACGGTCCAAACACCGCTTTATAAGCTCGCCGTCAATCATTTTAGGTTGAAGGGATTAATGCCTTATCGAAAGTAACACTTTTGAAACGCATGAAAACGATCTAAAAGTGCCTCTAATCGTAAAGACCTTGAGGCTCCCAACCCACAAAGACGAACATTGGCCGCATTGGTTGGGTATTGAGCCGGAAAATAATGGGAAAACGGGCTTACTAGGCCAATTCGATATCGAACTGCACGAGATTGATGAATTGCTCCACGCGTTCTTGCAGTTGGGCATGTGTAAGTTCCACCATGCGTTCGGTGCCAAACTTCTCTACGCAAAAAGAGGCCATGGCCGACCCGTAGATGATGGCGCGCTTCATGTTGGTGAAGGATATATCGCGGGTTTGGCACAGGTAGCCTATGAAGCCGCCGGCAAAAGTGTCGCCTGCCCCTGTGGGGTCAAACACCTCTTCGAGTGGCAGTGCCGGGGCAAAAAAGATTTCTTCTTTATTGAAAAGCAATGCGCCGTGCTCACCTTTTTTAATCACCAGCACACTTGGTCCCATTTTCAGGATTTTTTGTGCGGCTTTCACCAGGCTGTATTCGCCGCTTAGTTGTCGGGCTTCTTCGTCGTTTATGGTCAGCACATCCACGCGCTGCATTACCTTCAGCAATTCGTCCATTTGGGTGTCCATCCAAAAGTTCATAGTGTCCATCACTATTAGCTTAGGGCGTGTTACCAATTGGTCAAGCACTTGGAGCTGTACCGAGGGCATGAGGTTGCCCAGCATCACAAAGTCCACGTCGCGGCAGGCTTCCGGCACCACGGGGTTGAAGGTTGCCAGCACATTCAGCTGGGTGTCAAGCGTGTCGCGGGTGTTCATGTCGTTGTGGTAGCGCCCCGACCAGAAAAAACTTTTCTCCCCCTTTCTGATTTCCAGGCCTTCGGTGTTGATGCCTCGCTCGTTCATGAAGTGGATGAATTCCTGCGGGAAGTCTTCGCCCACCACGCTTACCAGCCAAGGCTTCACATGGAAGAAACTAGAGGCAAGGCTGATGTAGGTAGCCGCACCGCCTATTATCTTGTCTGTTTTTCCGAAAGGCGTTTCCAGTGCATCAAAGGCCACGGTACCTACTACGAGCATATCCATCTTAAAGGGGGTTCTAAAATTTGGGCAAATATATTGCTTTGGAAAAAGGAGAAAATATATATTTGCCGTCCCAAAAACAAGGGCATCTTCCTCCTTAGCTCAGTTGGTTAGAGCATCTGACTGTTAATCAGAGGGTCGTTGGTTCAAGTCCAACAGGGGGAGC
>CAZBBV010000021.1:0-12181 GCA_964490025.1 uncultured Cryomorphaceae bacterium
CTTCTCCTGTTCTTGGTGGGCGGTCGCCGAAGGTTTTACGTGGTGGTCTGTCGTCTGATGAACGGCGCTCGCCTTCTCCTCGTTCAGACGAGCCTGTTCTTGTGGGACGGTCGAATGTTCTGCCTTCGCCTGTTCTTGGTGGGCGGTCGCCGTAAGTTTTACGCGGTGGTCTGTCGTCGAAGGATCTGCGGTCGTCGCTTTGGCCTTCGCTAGGGCGCGGTCTTGGCGGTCTGTCGCCATAGGTAGAAGGGCGCTTCGCAGCGCGCTCGTCATCTCCGGTGCTCCGGCCCTCTGCATTGCGCTTTGGTGCGCGCTTGGGCCTCGACACTTTTATGGCTTTCGTCGGACGGTCTCTTTTGGCTCTTCCCGAGCCTTCGCTATTTTTCTTTTTCATGGCCATCCGGCTTACGAGTTTATTTCAATAAATCTTTCAATACTTTTTGTCCGCCCGAAAATGACTATGACGTCAGACGGTTCAATCACCGTATCGGACATGGGAACACCCAAAATGTGCTGTTGCACTACCGTTTCAGAGCCTTTTTTCTCTTCGTGGTCGCGCATGATGGTTACCAGGTTAATGTTGTATTTGTCGCGCAGGCCAATGTTTTCCAATGTACGGCCAATAATATTCTTTGGCGCCTTAATCTCAATAATCTCATACTCATCCGGCAAACGCATGCACATCAACACATCCGGGTTGAGCAGGTTTTCGGCCACGCTGGCACCTACGGTCACCTCCGGTTGCAGCACTTCTTTTACGCCCATTTTTCGGAGAATCTCCATTTGACTAGGGTGTGAAGCACGTGCAATGATGCGTCGAACGCCCATTTCCTGAAGGTGGAGGGTGCACAGCAACAAGGCTTCGAAGTTTTCGCCTATGGCCACCACCACTGCGTCCATGTCGTGCAGCCCCTGCGATTCGAGGGCCTTGCGGTCGGTGGCGTCTAGCGTTACGGCATAGGCCACGTCGTCTTTTATGTGTTCAATGCGCTCTTCATGACTGTCTATGGCCACAACCTCGGCTCCTCTTTTTGAAAGTATACGCGCAATGGCACTGCCAAAATAGCCCATGCCCACAACGGCAAATTTGTTTCCGGTCATCATATTTTCAAACTGTTAAATGCTTGTTCCAAATCGGCAATAAGATCATCTGCATCTTCAATGCCTACACTAAGGCGAACCAACGAATCTACCACACCCGATTTTTCTCTTTCTTCTTTGGGGATGGAGGCATGCGTCATGGTGGCCGGGTGGCCAATCAATGACTCAACACCGCCCAGCGATTCGGCCAGGGTAAACACTTTGGTATTCGACACAAAGCGGAAGGCATCCTCCATTTTGTTTCCTTTTATGGTAAACGAAATCATGCCGCCGAAATCGCGCATTTGTTCCTTCGCAATGTGGTGGTTGGCGTGGCTCTCAAAGCCCGGCCAGTACACATTGTCCACTTCCGAACGAGTAAGTAGGTATTGCGCCACTTTTGCTCCGTTTTCGCAATGGCGCTGCATGCGCACATGTAGGGTTTTTATACCGCGCAGCACCAGAAAGCTGTCCATGGGACCGGGCACGGCACCACAACTGTTTTGTATAAAAGCCAACCGATCGTGCAGTTCTTGGTTTTTTACAATCAACGCACCCATGATCACATCTGAGTGTCCGGCCAAATACTTGGTCACACTATGCATCACGATATCGGCGCCAAGGTCCAGCGGGTTTTGCAGAAAGGGCGTGGCAAAGGTGTTATCCACCGCAAAAAGCAAGTTGTGCTGTTTGGCTATCGCCGAAAGCGAGCGGATGTCCACCACGTTCATCATGGGGTTGGTGGGTGTTTCGGTCCACAATAGTTTGGTATTGGGCGTTATGCTGCGGCGCACCAAGTCGAGGTCCTTCATGTCCACAAACTTGAAGCGGATGCCTAGTGGCTCGAAAATTTTGGTGAAGATTCGGTAGGTGCCGCCATACAGGTCGTTGGTGGAAATGATTTCTTCTCCCGGTTTGAAAAGTTTGGCAACGGCATCAATGGCGCCCATTCCACTAGAGAAACAAAGGCCATGCGTTCCATTTTCCAATGCGGCTAGGCAGTCTTCCAAGGCCCGTCGCGTGGGGTTGTGGGTGCGTGAGTATTCAAAGCCTTTGTGGTCGCCGGGCGCCGCTTGGGCATAGGTAGAGGTTTGGTAAATGGGCGTCATCACCGCGCCCGTGGTAGGGTCGGGGTGCTGACCCGCGTGGATGGCTTTTGTGCCAAAATTCATTTTCTTCATAATCGGTTAAAAATTCTGTGTTGGGGCAAGCGAAAAAACTTGCGGATGCGATTTGCAAAAATTGCTTTGTATGGATTGCCTTTTCGGCGAAATAGGATGTTCAGACATTTTGAGAATAGAAGCCGACAAAAGTATGAATTAAAAGGCATTACCCTACATTTGGCCATCAATGAACATGAGATGAAGAAGCTGTATTACCTAAGCACTTGCAGCACCTGCCAACGCATCATTAAAGCCCTCGACCTGCCTGCCGAGGTGGAAATGCACGACATCAAAATAAACCCTATTTCAGCAACCGAACTTGACCACATGAAAACCCTCGCCGGTAGTTATGAGGCGCTTTTCAGCCGCAAGGCATTGAAGTATCGCGCGTTGGGCCTTCATGAACAGACGCTTTCGGAGATGGATTATAGAAAATGGATTTCAGAAGAGTACACCTTTCTGAAAAGACCTGTGCTGGTTTGGAAGAAGGAGATTTTCGTGGGCAACCAGAATAGCGTAGTAGAGGCCGCCAGGCGCGCAGTGCATGGAGAATAAAGTGCTTCGGGCGCACCTCTTTATGCTGGTGGCCAACCTCATATACGGAGCCAACTACACCATTGCCAAAGATGTAATGCCCAAGTACATCCTGCCTTTTGGCTTCATTCTCCTTCGTGTTTCCGGTGCCGTCATTCTGTTTTGGATACTGCAATTGTTCGTGCCGCGTGAACGTGTGGAACGGAAGGACCTCATGCTTCTACTCCTTTGTTCGGTGTTTGGGGTGGCTATCAACCAAATGATGTTTTTCGCAGGGCTCAACCTTTCCACGCCCATCAATGCGGCAGTAATGATTACCAGCAACCCTATTTTGGTGTTGCTTCTCACCGCGGTGATCTTCAAAATCAGAATTAGTCTTTTGAAGATTATCGGAATTGCGCTGGGCATTTCGGGGGCCCTTTATCTGATCCTCCAGGGCAAAGAAAGCGCGGCCAACCTGCTTAGTGCCGAAACATCTTTGGGGAATATTATGGTGCTGGCAAACTCACTTTCCTATGCTATTTACCTTGTCTTGGTGCAGCCTCTACTAACGAAATACCACCCGGTAACCATCATGAAATGGGTGTTCACCTTCGGGTGGTTTTTTGTGTTGCCCTTCGGTTACACGGAGTTCAACATGATAGCATGGACCTCTTTTCCTCCGGTAATTATTGTCGAAACAAGCTTTGTAGTGGTAGGCACCACCTTTGTGGCCTATTTGCTGAACACCATGGCACAACGCAGTGCCGGTGCGGAAGTAGTGAGCACCTATGTGTATGCCCAGCCATTGATGGCGGCCATTCTGGCTATCCTGGTGGGCAGCGATCGCCTTTCGTGGCCATTGGTCATTTCGGGCATCTTGGTTTTTGGCGGAGTATACCTCGTTAGCTATCGGCGCTCGCCAACGGGCTAATTCATACCTTTGGCCAAATCTGATTTTATGCTCCTTTCCATGACCGGCTTCGGTAAAGCTGTAGCCCATTTGCCCAACAAGAAAATAACCGTAGAAATACGAACCCTGAACTCCAAGGGCCTCGACCTCAATCTTCGTATTCCATCTGTGTACCGCGAAAAGGAGTCCATCATTAGACAAATGGCGGCACAAGGCATTCAGCGCGGGAAAGCCGATCTGGCCATATACGTGGAGTGGATTGGGGTTGCCGGTAGTCCGCAAATCAATATGGAATTGGTGAAATGGTATTACAAAGAACTGAAGCCGGTGGCCGACGAGCTAGGCGCGCACAGCGATTTGCTAAGCAGCATACTGCGCATGCCCGAAGTGGTAAAAAGCGAGCGTGAGGAACTGAATGAAGAAGAATGGCAGGTGCTCGAGAAAGCGATTGGCGAGGCGGTGGTTCATTTGAATGAGTTTCGCGCTGAGGAAGGCAAGCACCTGAAGGTAGAGTTTGAAAAACGCGTGGAGGAGATACTCAAAAATCTTGAGCATTGCCTGCAATACGAAAGTGCACGTGTGGGCGAAATAAAGGCAAGGCTGCAAGCCGCCATTGATCAGCTAGAAGTGCAGCCCGATAAAAACCGCCTCGAGCAAGAGCTAATTTTCTACTTCGAGAAGCTGGATGTGACTGAAGAAAAGGTTCGCCTGAGCAAGCACTGCGATTATTTCCTCGAAACCATGAACGAAAAAGAAAGTCAGGGACGAAAACTGGGTTTCATTACCCAGGAGATGGGCAGGGAAATAAACACGCTGGGCTCAAAATCGAACCACGCCGAAATGCAAAAAGCCGTAGTGGGCATGAAAGACGAACTCGAAAAAATCAAAGAACAGGTGCTCAACATTCTGTAATGGCTGCAGGCAAACTTCTCATATTTTCAGCGCCCTCGGGCTCCGGAAAAAGCACCTTGGTAAAGGCATTGATGGCGAATATTCCGGGCCTACAGTTTTCGGTAAGTGCAACCAATCGCCCGCCGCGTCAGGGAGAAGAGGACGGAGTACATTATTGGTTCTTGAGCACCGAGGCATTTCTTCAAAAAGTAAAAGAAGACGCCTTTATAGAATGGGAAGAAGTGTATGAAGGACGCTATTACGGCAGCTTGAAGGAAAAAGTGAACGAAATGCTGGCTGCAGGCACGCACGTGGTTTTCGACATTGATGTGGTAGGAGGCCTGAATTTGAAAAGGATTTTTGGACACCGGGCATTGGCCGTGTTTGTGATGCCGCCTTCCATTGAGGTGTTGGAGCATAGGCTCAGGGCTCGGGGAACCGATTCGGATGATGATATTGCCAACCGAGTTCGCAAAGCGCAAACTGAAATGGAAACGGCCGATAAATTTGACGTTGTTATCCTAAACGATAATTTAGAAAAGGCAATAGCCGAGACGATAGCCACGGTAAAGCAATTCATCCATGCGTAAGCAGATTGGGCTTTTTTTCGGAACGTTCAATCCGATTCATCTTGGCCATGTCATCATTGGTGGATACATGCTCGAGTTTGCGTCTATCGACGAGCTGTGGTTTGTGGTTACGCCGCACAATCCGCACAAGCAGAAAAGCAGCCTGCTGAACGACTACACCCGACTGGAGCTGGTGAGATTGGCCATTGGCGAAAACCACAGAATGCGTGTAAGCGACGTGGAGTTTGGTTTATCGCAGCCCTCCTATACCTCGTCCACGCTTGCCCATTTGCATGAAAAATATCCCGACTACGACTTTGCGCTTATTATGGGTGAAGACAACGTGCAAAACCTTCACAAATGGCACAACTACGAGTATGTGCTTAACGAACATAGAATCATTGTTTATCCGCGGATGGGCGACACCGGCATGGCGAGAATTTCGCACCCGAATGTTGAATACACCTCGGCCCCCGTTATCGAGCTTTCGAGTTCTTTTATTAGGACGGCAATTAAAGAAGGGAGAAATGTGGATTACATGATGCCCGCAGCCGTGGCCGAATACATTCAAAAATCGAATTTGTATTGCTAAGCTTTATGCCGGAATAAGCGATTCGAGGATAGACTCGAAAATGGCTTTTCCATCCATGTTCCCGAGATTAACATCCGCTGCGCGCTCGGGGTGGGGCATCATTCCGAATACGTTTTTACCTGCATTGGTAACCCCCGCAATGTTGTCCAACGAACCGTTTGGATTCGATTCGGAAGTGGTCTTTCCGCTTGCGTCGCAATAACGAAACATGACCTGGTCGTTGTCGTTCAGTTCTTTCAGTCCTGCCTCATCAATGTAGTAGCGACCTTCGCCATGGGCAATGGGAATTTTCAGCACTTGGCTGCTTTTAAGTTCGGCACTTGGCATGGCGGTTCCGCTTTGCGGCTTGATGAATACATTTTCACAAATGAATTTATGCGAGTCATTGTGAAGCAAAGCGCCGGGCAAGAGACCTGCTTCGCAGAGTATTTGAAACCCGTTGCAAACGCCTAACACATATCCGCCTTTGTTGGCAAAATCGATTACTTCGGTCATGATGGGCGAAAAACGTGCAATGGCCCCGCTGCGTAGGTAGTCGCCATAAGAAAACCCTCCGGGAAGCACCACAAAATCTACTCCCTGCAGGTCGCGGTCCTTGTGCCACAGCTCCACCACCTCTTGCTTCATGATGTCGCGAAGCACATATATCATGTCTTTATCGCAATTAGAACCCGGGAAAACGACTACGCCAAATTTCATATCAAGACCAGTATTAAAAGAATAAGGGCCGGAATATTCCGGCCCCGCAAAGATAGATTTTCGGCTTTGTTTTATGTGCCAATTACGCCGCCTATTCTCGTGGTAATTTTTTGGTTCACCACCAAAACGGGAATCTGGGCTTCGTTGGTAATGATGTGCTGCTCGAAACTGCTTCCAAACAGCGCAGAACCGGAATCTTCATGGTTCAGGATACAGATTAAGTCGGCATCCCAACGGGCAGCGTGGCGCATCACTTCGCGCTCAAATCCGCCGGACTCGTCGGTCACCGCCGAATCGAATGCAATGCCTTTTTGGGCCAAAAATTCTTCTGCAAAACGCAGGTTACGCCTTTGTTGATTGGCCAAAAACTCGTCGTCTTGCTTTGGCGAAATGATGTGCACATGGGTATCGAAAAGCTTGGCCAATTCAGCTGCGCTCGCCAGCTTTTGTTTTTCTTCATTGGCCAGGTCAATGGGCAGGACCATATGGTTGACACCTTCGCGCGGACCTCTTTCCTGAACCACAATAAAAGGCACGCTCGAATTGCGAATTACTTTCAATGCGTTGCTGCCGGTGAGGAACTGCCATCCGCGAAGTCCATGGGTGCCCATAATAATGAGCATGGCATCTAGTTCGGCTGCTGTTTCACCTATTTCTTCAAATATGCTACCCGATCTTACCAAATACTTAATCTTCAAATTTTCTTTTTCGTATTTCAGCGCCAGCCCTTCTAGCGCGGCCTCTGCCTTTAGCCTTTCGTTATCTTTTGCCACCACATGCAGCAAGTATATTTCGGCATTCATATCGGGAGCCAAATTGCACGCATGCTCCAAGGCATTGATGGTGATATCGGTGAAATCAATGGGGACAATTACAATTTCTTTTTCCATAATCGAAGGTCTTTTGTTTTGGGGTTTTTGTGTCTATTTATTTGATTCTTGTTCTACAATTTTTCTGAGCTGTTCCAGGTGAACTTGTTTTTTCGGCTCCCTGTTCTTAATGGAATATGCCGTATGATATTGATGTTTTTCGAGAAATTTTATCTGGATGAGGTTGAACGAATGGGTATCGGATACGCGTCCGCTTGCCTGCATTTCCAAAAATAAGGTATTGCCTATTTCGTAGAAATCTTCTCTTCCCAGATAGTCTAAATCCGCATCACATAGCACCGCACCCATTTTTCCCGCCGGTTTTTGCGGGATCACAGTTCCCATAATCATGGTGCAAATGGTATCAATCTGCGCATCCGAAACGCCTAGGCCGGGAAGTATTTCTTTTGCCACCTGGCAGCCATTCACTTCATGCCCTTCAGGGTTGATGATAAAGCCGCTATCATGAAACAGCGCGGCGAGCTCAACCAGAAACTTCTCATCATCCGAAAGACCTTCCTCCCGGGCAATGTGTTTTGCCGTCCGCCATACGTCAATAGTATGGTGCAAACCATGGTATGGTAGTACCGGAAGCTCTTTTTCCAGCCATTCGAGGGCTCTATCTATGATCATGCTTAGGTTTTAACACGCTTGAGACCTACGAAATTAATTTTCTTCGGACACCTTCGACAGAAAAGAGCGGATTTCACCAATTATTTTTACCTACAGCCATCAGAAAAGGAAGGAAAGAAAGATGAGCGAAAGCAAAAGCAGCTCAAGCAAAGCTCTGCGCCATAGTGCTTTGGGCAAGTAGTAGATAAAGTTTGCCCATAAGAAACTAAGCGGAATGGCCAGTATAAAAAAGGTGTTGTGATCGAAACGCCATTGAAGGATGATCATAAGAACAGCAATTGCGGTGTGGTAGAGGGTTATTTTAAAGAACCTTCTGTTGTTTACCCTCTTTAAATGAAGGAAGACAACCAACTCGTAGATGGCGAAAACAGACAAAGAGAAGACCAACAATAGGGCAATTAGTTTGGGTGTGGTGAAGGTGAGTTGGGTGATATGCTCAGAAAACATTTCCCACCACAGCCTGAAATGCGCAAACAGATCAACTCCAAAAAGCAGCGCACAGGCATAAGCTATGAGCCAAACGGACAAGAAGCCAATAAGTGAGGCCAGCCAAATTCGTGGCTCACGGGACTTTTGAATGCTAGAAATGGCCGGCAAGGCAAGAATAAGAAGCGCCCCGGGCACATAAAATAAGGTGGCCAAACCGAGCCACATGCCCAGGTCAAGAAATTGCTCGAGTTGCCTGCTCTCAGAAGGCTGCCTAAGCGAGGTGATAAAAAAAGCCAAATAGGGAATGCTGAACAGGGCTACTTCGTGCATACCTTTATTTAGAGGCAGTGCAAACGAGAGTAGGACAAAGCTGAACCCCACAAAATAATTGCTGAAGGTAAAGAGCGTCTTTCGCACCGAGACCACGTTTAGAAATATTGCGATCACTACTGTGAGGGCCACAAATATCGTCCGAGACAGGAGCCCTGAAATTTGCTCGTGCCATGCGGGGAAAAAACTCAAAAGCGGCGAAAACGAGGTAAAATCAGTAGAGGTGTTCGTGCGGTTGAGAAAATCGAATGCAACGGCATAGACCACTAGCAGTGATGGAGAAATAATGCCGTTGTTTCGAAATAATTTAAGCAGCATGGAAGTTTTTTTACTTTTGCCCTAACACTTCGTAAAGCTATATATCATGAGCAATGTTTGGTACGCAATCGGTGATTTATTCTACGCTACTTTCAAGATCGTTCCATTGGTTGGACCTTTCATGAATATCTTCATTTGGTTGGTTATAGGAGTATTGTTTGTGTACTGGATGGGGCAGCTCATGAAGTTCCGAAAATCAGATTTGGAATAATCACAAATCAAAGCCTATATCCTTTCGGTAATAGGCATTTTCAAATTTCACTTTCTCGATATTTCCGTAACTCTTTCTGAGGGCTTCCTGCATGTTGTTGGCCAGTGAAGTAAAAGCCAATACGCGGCCGCCTGCCGTATATGCTACCTTTTCTTTGTGCACAGTGCCTGCATGAAACGCGATACTGTCTTCCACATTTTTTAATCCGCTGATTGGTTTGCCTTTTACATAATCTTCCGGGTATCCGCCGCTCACCATCATCACTGTGGTAGCAACATTGTTAGACACCGAAAGCGATTGCTCAGAGAGCTGTTCCTTCCAGGTGGCTTCAAACAGATCGAGTAGGTCGTTCTGAATACGCGGCACCACCACCTCCGTTTCCGGATCGCCCATGCGGACATTGTATTCTATTACATAGGGAGCGTCTCCCACCTTCATCAGGCCAATGAATACAAAGCCTTTGTAGAAAAGCTTTCTTTTTTGCAGACCTGCTATGGTCGGTTTTACCACCTCTTCCTCAACACGCTTCAGGAAATCGCCTTGAGCAAAAGGAACAGGAGAAATGGCGCCCATTCCACCGGTGTTTAGGCCGGTATCGCCTTCGCCAATGCGTTTGTAGTCTTTGGCTTCGGGCAGGATCAGGTAGTCCTTGCCGTCTGTGAGGACGAACACCGAAAGCTCTATGCCTTTTAGGAATTCTTCAATAACCACACGCTCGCCGGCCTTTCCAAATTTTCCATGCAAGAGCATGTCGTCGAGCGCTTGTTCGGCCTCAGCCACGGAATCAAGAATCAGAACCCCTTTTCCGGCGGCCAATCCATCTGCTTTTAGCACATAGGGCGGATTCATTGTTTTCAAAAACTGCTTGGCCTCAGCCACCTGATTCTTGGTAAAAGCCTGGTAAGCAGCAGTGGGCACGCCAAATTCTTTCATGAATTCTTTTGCATAATCTTTACTGCCTTCCAGTTGGGCCGCCTCCATTCCAGGGCCGATAACCATCACGTCTGCTGTTCTCGGGTCGTTTCTAAAAAAGTCGGAAACACCCTTTACCAATGGGTCTTCCGGCCCTACCACCACCAGGTCTATCTCTTTTTCCAAAACGGCGTTCAAAAGCGCATGAAAATCAGTGGCGGCGAAATTCAGGTTTTCACCATGTTGCATGGTTCCTGCGTTTCCCGGAGCTATATACAGTTTGTTTAGTCTGCTACTTTGGGATATTTTCCAAGCAAAGGCGTGCTCTCTCCCGCCACTTCCGAGTATTAAAACATTCATAGGATTTTCAATAAAAAATGCCCCGCAAGATACGAGGCACTTTTTACGATTCTATATTTAATGTGTTTTTGTGGCTACACTTTCTTCCTTTTAATACTGCAGCCGCGGGCTTGTGTTTTGGCAGGCTCTATTTCTCTTCCGGCAGCCAGGTTCACGATAGCATCTTTGAGATAGTGCTCCGTGGCGGTTTCGTCCTTGCGCTCAAATTTGTTGTCCATTGCCCCTTCGAAAACAAGCTGCATGTTTTTGTCAAAAAGGAAAACGTGAGGTGTAGTACGCGCTCCAAAAGCATCAGCCACCACTGAATTTTCATCAATTACATACGGACAATTGTAGCCTTGCTCTGCGGCATGTTTCTTCATTGCTTCATAGCTGTCGGCTTTTTCGCGGAAGGCTTCGTTGGAATTGACGAGCACCATGCCCACACCTTTTTCCTCGCTCAGTTTGCCCAGTTCAGGATACAGGTTCTCCCACGCCACCACAAATGGGCAGGTATTGCATGAGAAGATTACCAGAAGCCCGTTCTTCTTTTGAAGGTCTTTGAGGCTGTACTCCTTTCCGGAGATGTCCAACATTTTCACCTCTGTTTTTGGCGCCTTGGCACCCAGGGTTAAAACTTCATTTTGCGGAAAAAACGCAAATGCACTGATGAGTATTGAAATGGCGAGCAGAAGTGGTAATACGAGTAATTTTTTCATGATCCTTTTTTGTTGGTCTACTAAACGGGTTAAACCTAGGCATAGTTCATTCTAGGCAATGTGAAAGACATCTTAATTTTCGGTGACGCCTAAAGTGGAATGTTGTTGTGCTTTTTCTTAGGCAATTTATCCACTTTGTTTTCCAGCATTTTAAAGCTCTTAATCAGCTTTTCGCGGGTTTGCTCGGGCAGTATTACTTCGTCAATGTCTCCGTGTGCGGCGGCATTGTATGGGTTGGCAAATAGTTCGGCATATTCCGCTTCCTTCTCCTTGAGCTTGGCTTCGCGATCGGCTGCGGCATCAATTTCATTTTTGAAAATAATTTCCGCGGCGCCTTTGGCACCCATTACAGCAATTTCGGCGCTGGGCCAGGCAAAGTTCATGTCGGCGCCAATGTGCTTGCTGTTCATTACGTCATAAGCGCCTCCGTATGCCTTTCGGGTAATTACCGTCACTCTGGGAACCGTAGCTTCTGAGAAAGCGAACAACAATTTCGCGCCTTCTGAAATAATGCCGTTCCATTCCTGATCCGTACCGGGAAGAAAGCCGGGAACGTCTTCGAACACTAGCAAAGGAATGTTGAACGAGTCGCAGAACCGCACAAAGCGAGCGGCCTTCTTACTCGCCTGAATATTGAGTACCCCGGCAAGAAAGGCAGGCTGATTGGCCACTATTCCTATACTACGTCCGGCAAGGCGAGCAAAGCCCACTACTATATTTTCGGCATAGTCCTTATGCACTTCCAGAAAACTTCCCTCATCCACCGTATGCTCTATCACCTCCTTCATGTCGTAGGGCTGGTTGGGATTCTCGGGAATAATATCAGCTAACTTCTGTCTCGTTTCGTTTCCGCTTTGGTAGGGCAAATTTGCGGGTGTGTCCTCACAGTTTTGTGGTATGTAAGACATCAGTCTGCGCAGATTTTGAATCAATTCCACCTCATTGGCGCAGGCAAAATGTGCTACTCCTGATTTGGTGGCATGCGTTTGTGCACCCCCCAA
>CAZBBV010000022.1:0-12141 GCA_964490025.1 uncultured Cryomorphaceae bacterium
GGGCTGGCCACCCAATACGGGATGTCTTCAAACATTTCAACCTCTGCCTTGCCTAAGGTAAATGGCAACTGGCTAATAACACACAATTGCACTGTGCCATCTTCAGCCCAGTCCATGAGTGTAGCAATCTCTTGGTCAGAGATGCTGTGGCTATTCACAAAGAGCTGCTTAATGTCGGCCTTGGCAATTTGTTCCTTTAGCAAGTCAAACTCTACTTTGTCGAAATGGCCCTGATGGCGATAACCATATTCGGGATGCTCTTTGAAGAAGTGGATCAAGCGTTCGGTTTGTTGTCCGCCTCCAAGAGTAAATACCTTGGCCACGCCAAAGCCCCTTTCGCGCAAAAAGCGGATGAGGTAGAGAAAAGCGATTTTCCAGATGAGAAATCCCACAAAAAGCAGCAAGTACACATATGCTAAATGCTCTACCGACAAGATGGGCCTACGCTGGAACAAAAACAAAGCGGAAATGAGCAAAAGGTGGAGTGTGACCACCGCGTAAATGGAGCCTACTGCCGCCGAAACCCTTGTGGTGCGCGTGATTCGGTAGGGCCGCACTGTGCGTAGGAGCAAGAACCAAATGACATTAAAATAGATCCAGAAGTTGAGCCACGGAAAATGATCGAGATATTCGAAGGAGCCAAACGAAAAATAAAAAGCCAGTACGTAGGACAAATTGATCCATATTAGATCAGAAAGAAAGGCGCCAAGGGTGACAATAGGAGAAATCTTCATGGCGAAGGTCGGGTCTGTTCGGAGTCATTTGAAGCGAGCGCGAGCAGAAACAAACTTTGGAGCATCACGAACCAAACCAAGCCCATTTGCCGGTGCAAAATATTCTCGGTGAAAAAGGAAAGTGCCACCAACACCAAAAATGCAGCATACAGTTTTTCTTTCCGGAAGAACTGCACAAAAGGGATGAACAGCGAAAGCAGTAAGGCCACCAAGCCAAATACACCGGCTTGAAGCAGGCTGTCGAGCCATTGGTTGTGCACATTGAGGCGTTGTGACATGGCTGTTCCGTCGGGCAAATCGCCATAGCATTCCATAAGCTTTGGGAATACATTTCCCGGACCAAGGCCTATTAAGAAGTGTTCTTTCGCCATAGGCACGGCGCATTCGTAGATGTCATGCCTGATGCTCACGGAGTTTTTCTCTTTACTTTCTTCGAATAGCTCATTATATCTCGGCAAGGCCAATAGCAGCCCCAGCAAAAAGAATGGCGCAATTCTCCAGGCCCTTTTTAACAAATCGCGATAAGGAATTAGCACCACCAAAGCCACCATGAAAGCAGCAAAAGGCATGCGCGCCATGGTAACCGTGGCCTGGGCTGCGAGCACAAAAGCAAGGACTTTCCATTTGGCGCAGTCGCCGGAATGATTCCTGATTTTATCCAAAAGCGCCAATACGGCGGTCCAGCAGAGCAAAGCCACGTAGGTAGGATGCAGATCAAAGTATTTTCCCAAAGCCTCCCGATAGATAAAACCCAACGAATACTGGTGCATGAGTCGTTCGAACTGCACCTGATGGGTCAAGATTTCGAACAGAATTCGGCCATTCCACCACACCACCGCGACTAATAGAAACACTGCAAAATAATCGAGCCAGCGCCTGAGCAATGCCGCATTGTATTGAATAGGCGCAAGCGAAAGCCCAAAAGGAATGGCCACCATGAGCACCCACTTTTGCAGCAAGTTCGGACCTCCGCTATTGGGCTCGCCCAAGGAATAGCGAATCATGGCAACAATGAAAAACGCCCCAATGCCCACCACCATCCAAAAGCGCTTTCGCGAAATAGGAAAACCCATCATCATCCAGGCTACAAGCGCAAATCCTAAGTAGGCCACCATGTACCACGAATACCAATGGAGAGGGATTAAAGGAAAGGATGCCAGACCGAAAATGGAATAGATAAGCAGCTTGCTAATATGGTCTTTCATTGGTTTTTCAGGTTCTTTCTTAGCACAGCTTCCCACTTATAATCAAACGAATCAGGGGAAAACTGAAGCGCTAAATTCCTGATTTCTTTTGGAGAAAATGAAATTTCTTTTTGCAAAAAGCGGCCAACACAATCGGCTATTTGATCGGGATCGGCATGGTCGAAAAACATACCGGAAACGTCTTCTTGTACCGTTTCCAAATAGCCCCCAAAACGCAGGGCCAACACAGGTGTTCCGGACGCCATGCTCTCCAAAGCAGTAATTCCAAAATCCTCTTTGGCAGCCAGCACCGTAGCCTTTGCTTCGGCGTAATACTTGGCCAATCGTTCGCGCGGCACCCACCCCACCAGATCCACATTGCTGCCGGCCATTTTCTTTAATTTCTTGAATTCCGGTCCGTCGCCGGCTATGATAAGTTTTTGTTCAGGCAAGAGGGCGAATGCTTGAACAATGGATTCCATCCTTTTATATGGCACCAAGCGCGCGGTGGTGAAAAAGTAGTCGCCCTTTTTCTCAGCTATGTAAAAGTCATCCACAGCCACCGGAGGGTATACCACCTCGGCCGAAACCCCGTAATAACGACGAATGCGGTCGGCCACAAAACGGCTATTGGCCACAAAAGCATCCACGTCTTTGGCTGTGCGCACATCCCAATCGCGCAAGCGCTTCATGAGCACGTTTACCAGTGGCTTTAAGCCAAACTTATTGAGCCCGTGGCCTTCCACGTACTCATTTTTCATGTCCCAGGCATAGCGCATGGGGCTGTGGCAATAGCAGATGTGCAGCTGACCGGGTAGTTTTTTCAGGCCCTTTGCCACCGAATAGCTGGAGCTGACAATCAAGTCGTAGCCTTTGAAATCAAGGCTGCGAATGGCTTTTGGAAATATGGGCAAGAAATAGCGGAAGATTTTCTGTGCGAATGGCAAGTGCTGCAAGAATGAGGTCTTTGATTTTTTGCCAAACAATATTTTCTCTCGGTCTTCAGGATTTAAGAAATCGACGAGGGAAAAAATGTCTGCGGCAGGGAAGCGCTTATGAATCTGCTTGAAGACTTTTTCAGCTCCGCCATCTACTGTGAACCAATCCTGAACCAATGCCACCTTCATAGGGTGAAAATAGGCATTTAATCCGTAGCTAGAATTTCGTGTAAGCGGGCAATCAATGGCCTTACTTCTTCCTCATATCGGTATTTGGCAGAAAGATCAACCCCTTTCTGGCTAAGGCGCTTGCGCTCGTTGGCGTTGTCCCAAAGCTCGTCCATGACGCGGGCCATTTGGTCGGTATCTGTGGGCGGAAAGGTGGCAATACTGCCTTCGAAAAGCTCTTTGAACACCGGAATGTCGCTGGCGGCTACCGGACAACCCATGTGCATGGCCTCCAAAATGGGCAGGCCAAAACCTTCATAGAGCGAAGGATAGACCATGAACCGCGCTTGGCTGTAGAGCTTAATCAGTTCTTGGTCGTTCACATAGCCCAAATATTTCACCCTTGGGCTTTCTTTGAATTTTGTTTCCATGCCTTCGCTGGCAAATGCCTCGTGGCCTGCTCCGGTTATCCACAGTTCGGCAGGATGCTTCATTTTCTCTACCGCTTCAACCAGCCGAATCAAGTTCTTTCTAGGGTTGAGCGACGAAACTGTAAGGATAAAATCACCATTTCGGGCGTTCAGCTTCGGTTGGTGCGCGGCAATCTCCCCGCACACGCCGTTTCGAACGACCAATATCTTGTTGGCGTCAACGCCAAAAAGTCTTTGAATGTCTGCCGAGGAACTTTCGCTCACTGTCAGCACCATTTTCGCGCCCTTGAGCAATTTGGGTATCAGCAAGCCGTAGCTCACCGCAAATTTTTTCGAAAACCATTTCGGATTCACCTTAAAAGCCGCGTCGTGTAGGGTTACCAATTGCTCGGCAAGGTTGAGCGGCGCTGAATTGGCGAGATTGATCAGAAATCCATCCTCTTTCCTTACAGCGCGCGGCAAATCCAGTTGTTCCCACATGTGGCCTTTCAAGGTGCCGAGGGTTTGGGTCTTCATTTCCGCAGCCATCTCGGTTTGCACAATGTGGTTGGGCGCCAGCACTATGGCCTCCGGAAAAGCTTTGAGCAATTGCTTGGTCACTTCGGCGGCATATTTCTGCACACCCGTCAGTTCCTGTGTCAGGAATCGGCCGTTGATGAATAGTTTACGCGCCATATCCTAGTTTTTGTCGCACACGGCTTATCACCGCTCGTGCTGTAAGGCGGGCACGCTCGGCACCTTTGTATAAGGCCTCATCCAGTTCGTGCAGGTTGTTCATGTAGTGGTCAAAGCGCGCTCTCTCTGTGGCAAACTCAGTAAGTAATTTCTGAAAAAGAGCCGTTTTTGCATGCCCGTAGCCATAACCCCCTTTCAGGTAGTTGGTTCTCATTTCCTCTATCTCCTCCTTAGATGCTATGGTTTTGTACAAGGCAAATACATTACAGGTATCCGGATTTTTTGGTTCCTCCAGTGGCGTGCTGTCGGTTTGGATGCTCATTACCTGCTTTTTCAATTCTTTTTCGGGCAGAAAAATGTTGATGATGTTGTCTCGCGACTTGCTCATTTTGTGTCCATCCGTACCTGGTATCAGCATGGTGCTTTCAGAAACCATCTCTTCGGGAAGCACAAAGGTTTCGCCCATCTGGTGGTTGAAACGTGCCGCTACGTCGCGTGTAATTTCAAGGTGCTGCAGCTGGTCTTTGCCCACCGGAACAAAGTTTACATCATACAGCAAAATATCGGCAGCCATGAGCATGGGATAGGAAAAAAGTCCCGCGTTTACCATGTCTAGTCTGTCGGCTTTATCCTTAAAAGAATGAGCAAGGGTGAGCCTTTGATAAGGAAAAAAACAGGAAAGGTACCACGCTAGTTCGGCAGTTTCTACCACGTCGCTTTGGCGGTAAAATACCGTGCGCTCCACATCCAGCCCGCAAGCCAGCCAAGCCGCAGCCACCGAATAGGTGTTTTCTCGCAGCGTATTTGCATCCTTTATCTGGGTGAGCGAATGCATGTCGGCAATGAAGAGATATGAATCGTTGCCACTACTATTCGACATCTGAATAGCCGGACGGATGGCCCCCAGGATATTTCCTAGATGAGGCACTCCTGTACTCTGTATTCCGGTCAGTATTCTTGGCATGCTATGGACAAATTAAAGGGGCGTAAAAATAGGAATAAGGGAATAGGGCTGCGTTAAATCTTACTCAAGCGCCTTTTTCTCTTCTCGCTTCCTTTGGAAAAACTCCTCGATCAACGATTCGTCGCCTATATCGTCTATCACCTGCATCATGGTTTGCATAGGCAGGTCCAGCAAATCAAGGATCATTAAGCCATCCAAAGCATAATTAAACTTGGGATCCACATTGAAACCAATGATACGGGCATTTTGCTTCACATATTTTTTCAAAAGCACGGGAAGCCGCAGCCCGCCCGGCTCGAATTCCTCTATGAAGCGGTCCACACTGTTCATGTCCATATTGGAGGTTTCTTCAATAAGGGCCTTGGTATCCCTCTTCAGACGCACTTTGTACCTGTTTCGCGGGTGGACGTATTGCGCCAGCTTGTTGTCGAAATAGTTCTTTTTCACAAACTCAATGATGAGCTTTTTGGACACCTTCGAGAAATTGTTGCTTATGCTCACACAGCCAATAAAATGGCGGTACTGCGGATTTCGAAGGACGGTGATGGTTAGACCCTTCCACAACAAAAACAATGGGTAGGGCTTGTTCTGATATTCCTTCACAATAAAAGCGCGACCCAGTTCTATAGTGGTTTCCAAGGTTGATCGGAACTGAGGGTCGAGCCTGAAAAGCGTTTGAAAATAGAAGCCTTTGGGGCCATATTGCGCCATGATGCCCTGACCCAATCCCAAGCGATATGCTCCGATAAGCTTCCTTTCTTTTCTATCCCAAAGCACCAGGTGGTGGTAGTACAAATCGAACTCGTCTACATCAATTTCCTTGTTGGTTCCCTCGCCCACGTCGCGGAAGGTAAGCTCACGTAGGCGACCAATTTCTGTCAGCACATTTGAGATGCTCTCGGCAGGCGCTAGGTAAAGCTCGTAATCTTTGTGCGTGAGTAGGTGCTGCTCAGGCAATAGCGCGGCAAACTCTTGCTCCATCAAGGTAGGCTCAACAGCCGCAATAATTTCTTGCTGCTTGGGTGCGGGCAGAATCCCTTTCAGGAAAAAGCGATTGACGGTAAGTGGTTTTCCCAAGAGATAGACTTTCTGGCGAATGAAACGGCCAAAACGCTTGATGTCGTCAAACTGCTGTTGGTCATCTACCGAAATTGGTTTTCCAATGCGTAGGACTATCTTTTTGTTTCGGCGTTTGAGCATTTCAGCCGGAATCTGTGCGGTGCGCAGTGCCGGATGAAGGAGACCCAATAAATGAAACAGTATGCTGTTGCTTCCATGGAAGTACACAGGCACTATGGGCACATTTGCTTTTTTCATGAGCCGAAGGGCTGCAAACTGCCATTCGCGGTCGGTAATAATGCCTTTTCCCAGCTTAATAGACGACACCTCACCGGCCGGAAAGATGCCTGCACAGTGGCCTGCTTCTATGTGCGATATAAATTCTTTTATACCCACATGACTCGATCGAGCACCTTTTCGATTTTCGAATGGATTAACCGAAATCAAATGTGGTTGAAGTGGCTCCACCCGTTCCAGCAGAAAATTGCCCATTATTTTGAAATCGGGGCGCTGCTCTACTAAGGTCTTGATCAGAATCACCCCGTCAATACCGCCATAGGGGTGGTTGCTCACAATAATAAAGGGACCGCTTTTCGGTATTCGCTTCAATTCTTCTTCCGATACTTCGTACTTGATCCCCATCAGTCGCAATACGCCACTGCAAAAGCTTACAGCATCTTCGCCCGAAAACTTATCGTACACATCATTGAGCTTGTTCAGGCGAAGAAGGTCCATCAAGACGTCTGTAGCTCCCTTCAGGCCCAGTTTGTCCAGCCCGGTTAGTTTGCCAAACTCATCTCTTTCTATTACGCCCATCTTATTTCCAAAGGATTTGAAGGGTTTGTCTTGTTCTTTGTTCCAGAATTATCTTTTTGTTCTCCAAGGCGCGGTGGTAGTCTGCCTCTGTGTAGTGGCGTATGGTCATCATCTCTAGGCCGGTGTTGAATTTCACGTCCAGTTTTTCGTCCAGTGCCTGTACCAAATCGGCTAGATGCTTGTCGTCGCATTCGCCGGTAACGGTAAACGACACCGCTGAGTTTTGCATCAGATTAACCCGAAAGCCATATTTATACAGCAAGTTGAAGATGAAGCCCATGTGCTCCTCCGCCACAAAGGCCAAGTCACGGGTTTTGAGTGAGAGCATCACTTGGTCGTGCTTGATGATGATGGACGGCACCTGTGGCACCTGCCCTTCTCCCGCTCTTATCACAGTTCCGCCAGCCTCTGTGTCGCCAAAAGGTTGAACACGCAGCGGAATGTTTTTCCTTTTTAGCGGTTGTAAGGTCTTGGGGTGTATCACTTTTGCGCCGTAGAACGCCAGCTCAATGGCCTCTGTGAACGAAACTTTGTCCAATTTAATGGCGTCCTTCACCTCAGCCGGGTCGGCATTCATCAGTCCGGGCACATCTTTCCAGATCACCACTTCTTCGGCATCCAGCAAATAGGCCAGAATGGCGGCGGTGTAATCGGAACCCTCTCTGCCCAGCGTGGTGTTGAAATTTTCGGTGGTGCAGCCCACATAACCTTGTGTTACTGCCCACTTTCCTTTTGGCCAAGCTTGGTCTACCAATTCCTGACTTTCGTCCCAAAGCACATTGGCGTTTCGGTAGTTGTTATTAGTGCGCAGATAGTCGCGTATGTCGAGCCATTGCTGGTCGAAACCCTGCGTTTTCAGAAAAGCGGAAACAATGTGGGTAGACAAAAACTCGCCGTAGGAAACTATTTGGTCGTATTCAAAATCGTACTCGCCGCGTGGTTCGCCTTCGGTGGCCCATTCCAGTTCCACAAAAATGTTATCAATTTCGGCGTACACCGGGTGACTCTCGTCCGGAATAAGCTCCCGACACTGCGTTAAATGGTCTTCTTTCAGTTTGGCCAATAGCGACGCGCAACGGCCATCCCGCGCATAAAAGCTGCGCACCACCTCTTCCAGGGCATTGGTGGTTTTGCCCATGGCGCTTACCACAATAACACCCGCCTCATCCCTGAAATGACCAATAATCCAAGCCACATTTCTTATGGCTGCTGCATTGGCTACGGAGGCCCCTCCAAACTTGTGTACCCTCATTTCCCTTGAATATACTTTTCAATCATGGTGTCCGTCATGCGGCCGTTTATCCATTCGTCGTCCAATTCGGCACCTGCCTTTTTGTAGAAATTAAGTGCTAGTTCGTTCCAATTCAGCACTTGCCACTCCAGGCGCTTAGCCCCGAAAGCATGGCTGTAGCGCACCACTTCGTCGAAAAGCATCTTGCCAATTCCCAAATGACGGAACTCCGATTTTACAATAAAATCCTCGAGATAGATGCACTTACCCTTCCAGGTGCTGTAGCGCGGGTAGTAAAATGTCATCCCCACAATTTCTCCCTCAACTTCCGCCACAGTTGCTTCGAACATTCCTTTTTCAAAACCGTCGTGTATTAACTCTTCCACAGTTACGGTTACTTCATGGGGCGCGCGCTCATAGTGCGCCAATTCGCTGATTAGGGCATGCACGGCAGCCATGTCGGCAGGGGTGGCTTTTCTAAGCTTCACTTTAGGGGTTTTCATAGGGCGCAAAGGTAAAAATTTAGCTAGGGCAAGATGTCCTGCTCAATTGCGCTAAATTTCGATATTTGAACCCCCGCTTCATCACAAGCAAACACATGGCCCTCGGAAAGACACTCAGCGAATTTATTATTGAAAGACAGTTCGAATATCCGCACGCTACGGGCGAGTTCACGCGCCTGTTTGCCGACATTACACTTGCTGCCAAAATTGTAAACCGCGAGGTAAATAAGGCCGGATTGGTGGATATTTTGGGAGCCGCAGGCAACGAAAATGTGCAGGGCGAGAGCCAGCAAAAGCTGGATGTGTATGCCAACAATGTATTTATGCAGGTGCTGGAAGGTGGCGGCGAATGTTGCGCGGTGGCTTCGGAAGAAGACGAGCACATCATTATTCTGAACGGACCGGGCGAGAGCGGACGTTACATTGTGGCCATGGATCCGCTGGATGGATCGAGCAACATAGATGTGAATGTGAGCATTGGAACCATTTTCAGCATCCTGAAAGTTCAAAACCCCAATGTTCCGGTTACTGAAGCCGATTTTCTGAGAAAAGGAATTGAACAAATGGCCGCCGGCTATGTGATCTATGGCAGCAGCACCATGCTGGTGTACACCACCGGAAATGGGGTGAATGGTTTTACACTCGACCCATCCATAGGCGAGTTTTGCCTGTCGCATCCCAATTTGAAAATACCGGAGACAGGGAGCATCTACTCCATTAATGAGGGAAACCTTTATCAATGCGAGGCTGGAATACAGAGCTATGTCAATCTATGTAAGGAGCGCAACTACTCGGCGCGGTATATCGGTTCGTTGGTAGCCGATTTCCACCGAAACCTGCTTAAAGGAGGCATCTACATTTATCCATCCACGCCGAAAAGTCCGAATGGTAAACTTCGACTGCTCTATGAATGCAACCCGCTGGCTATGGTAGTGGAGCAGGCAGGTGGCAAAGCCTCGAACGGAACAAACCGGATCATGGGCCTTGAGCTGACCGAGTTGCACCAACGCACGCCATTTTTCGTTGGTTCCACCAAAATGGTTGAAGAAGCCGAAGAAGCACTAAGAAGAAATACGCTGTAATGATTACTGGTGAGGAATTCTCACATTACTACGACCACAGCCCACAGACCTTACAAATTCTTGAGGCCTTAAAAGGGGGCGCTAGGCACCTTCATCTGAACAACAACATGATGGGCCACCTTTCGCTGGTGGCTTCTTCGGTTTTTAAGCATGGACGTTCGCACAACCTTTTCATCCTTCGCGACAAGGAAGAAGCGGCCTATATGCTCAACGATTTGGAGCAAATTCTGGGCAACAGCCATGTGCTCTTTTTCCCGGGGTCGTACCGCAGACCCTATCAGGTGGACGAAACAGACAATGCCAATGTGGTGCTGCGCGCCGAAGTGCTCAATTTGCTCGGGCAAAGAAGTGCGCCTGCCGCAATCGTTACCTACCCCGAAGGCATTTTTGAAAAGGTAATTACCCGCACCGAGCTGCAAAAAAACATGATCGAAGTGGCGGTAGGCAACCGTCTCGATCCCGATTTCCTGACCGAAACCTTGATCGAATACCATTTCCATCATGTTGATTTTGTGGTGGAACCCGGTCAGTTTAGTCTGCGGGGCGGCATTATGGATGTGTTTAGTTTTTCGAACGACTTGCCGTACCGCATTGAGTTTTTCGACGACCAGATAGAAAGCATCCGCGTATTCGACGTGGAGAGTCAGATATCGGAAGGGCAGGTGAAAAAATTCACCATTCTGCCCAATGTGGCCGACAAAAAACTAATCGAAAACCGCGATTCCTTTTTGAAATACTTGTCGGATGACATTGTGATCTGGCATGTGGAGCCGGAATATATCTGCCAAAAATTGGACGGAAATATTGAAAAGGCGCATGAGGCATTTGCCCAACTGAGCGGTCAAATAGCCCGCGCCAAGCCTGAAGATTTGTTTTTAAGCGGTGCTGCTTTTAAGTCCGAATTGGAAGGCTTCAAAACCATTTCTTTCGGCTTTGACAGCACCAAAGATTCCATTCATTTTTCGCACCATGTTAAGCCACAGCCAGCTTTCAACAAGCATTTCAACCTGCTGGTGGAAGACCTGCAAAACCTAACCAAACAGGGCTATCAGAATGTGATTCTTTGTTCGGCGCCTAAGCAGGTGGAGCGTTTTTACGCCATTTTCGAGGATATCGGCGCCCAAGTGGATTTTACGCCGTTGGTCTTCACCCTCCACGAGGGATTTGTGGACCACGACAACAAACTCGTAGCCTACACCGACCATCAGATTTTCGAGCGGCACCACAAGTTCAGGCTTAAAACCGGACACGAAAAGCAGCAACGCATTACGCTAAAAGAGTTGGTGGGCCTGCAAGTGGGCGACTTTGTAACCCACATTGACCACGGCATAGGTAAGTTTGGCGGGCTGCAAAAAATTGACGTGAACGGCAAGAAGCAAGAAGCCATAAAACTGATTTATAAGGACGGCGATATATTATACATCAGTATTCACTCGCTGCACAAAATAGCCAAGTTCAATGGGCAGGAAGGCACAGCTCCGGCGATACACAAACTGGGTGGGGCGGCATGGAACAAGTTGAAGCAAAAAGCTAAAAAGCGCGTAAAAGAAATTGCTTTCGACCTGATACAGCTCTACGCCAAGCGAAAAGCGAGTCCCGGTTTTGCCTATTCGCCGGATAGCTACCTGCAACTCGAACTGGAGGCGAGCTTTATATACGAAGACACGCCCGATCAGCTAAAAAGCACCAACGACGTGAAGCAGGACATGGAAGCGCCGCATCCCATGGACAGGCTGATATGCGGGGATGTGGGCTTCGGGAAAACGGAAATTGCCATTCGAGCCGCTTTCAAAGCAGCCACCGACGGCAAGCAAGTGGCTATACTGGTGCCTACCACCATTCTGGCCTTTCAGCATTACAAAACCTTCAAATCGCGATTGGATGATTTTCCGGTAACGGTGGACTATATAAACCGCTTTAAAACGGCTAAGAAGCAGAAGGAAACGCTAGAAAATCTGAAGTCCGGCAAGGTAGACATCATCATTGGCACACACCGATTGTTGGGAAAAGATGTGCAGTTCAAAGACCTTGGGTTGATGATCGTGGATGAGGAGCAAAAATTTGGTGTGGCCGCTAAAGACAAGCTCAAAACTATGCGTGTGAATGTGGACACCATGACCCTAACCGCCACGCCCATCCCGCGCACATTGCAATTTTCGCTCATGGGCGCGCGCGACCTCAGCATCATCCAAACGCCTCCGCCCAACCGATTTCCGGTGCAGACCGAAGTACGGGGTTTTAACGAAGAAGCCATTCGAGACGCTATCAGCTACGAGATTTCTAGAAATGGACAGGTGTTTTTCATTCACAACCGAATAGAAAACATAAAAGAAGTGGCGGGCATGCTTTCGCGCCT
>CAZBBV010000023.1:0-2557 GCA_964490025.1 uncultured Cryomorphaceae bacterium
CCTTGCGCGCCACGGCCCTACAGCTCTGGCTGGCCATTCCTGTGTTGGCCATCTTGCTGTTGCTGCTGTGGCGCGTGTATGAAAAAATGAATGCCGCCCGACTGTCGGACACGGTGAGTCGCGCGCAGAAAATGGCGGCTGTTCATTTCAAAAATGCCCGAAAAGCATTGACCAAACAACAAAAAGAGGACTTCTTTGCACAGATAGAAAAAGGCATGATGGTATTTTTTGCTGCCAAATGGAAGCTGCCAGTGCACGAGATAAACCAAAACGAAATCACCATGCGGCTTTCAGCCAATGCGGAATGGAAGGCCGACATGGATGAGGTGAAACATGTGTTGGGCACCTGCGCCATGCACCGCTATGCGGGCCAACGCAGCGAGTCGGATCAGGAATTTTTAACCCGGGCGCAACAGGCCATTCAAAAGCTCGACAAAAAGCTATGAGGACACTATGGACAATGGCATGGGCGCTGTGTGCATTGCTGAGCGCAGCACAAACCACACAAGAATGGTTTGAAGAAGGCAACGAATGGTACCAAACCGGCAACATGCAGGAGGCCATTTACGCCTACGAACAAGCGCTCGAAGACGGACTTCATTCCGCAGGGCTGGAATACAACCTGGGAAACGCCTACTTCAACCTGGGAAAACTCGGCCTGGCGCTGGTGCATTACGAACGCGCCTTGGCGCTGCAGCCCAACGACGAAGAAATACTGCACAACCTGCAAATAGCCAAGAGTGCCCGTATCGACAAGATCACCCCACTGCCGCAAACCTTCCTGCAAAGGCTATTCGGCGGCTATTCCACACTTTTCGAGAAAAACACTTGGTATCTGCTGTCCATACTCCTTGTGGCGCTGTGTGCAGCAAGCATAGTGGTGGTGGTGCGCAGCAAGCGCCTCGTAATAAAGCGCAGTGCCTTTGTGCTTTTCTGGGTGCTGCTCGGCCTTGGCGTTTGGGCCCTGCTCACCGCCCTACAAATGGATCGTTTGGAAAACAGCCGTTCCCTGGTGATTGTGGTGCAAAAGAATAGTTATGTGAAAAATGCCCCGGAGCCCACCGCCACGGACTTGTTTATACTCCACGAAGGCAGCTACGGCTACCGAAAAGAAAGCCGCAACGGCTACTTCCGCATAGTGCTGGAAGATGGAAAAATAGGCTGGCTGCCCGAGGGGGATGTGATGGAAGCGCGATAATCAGTGTGGAGAATGGGAGCGGAGAGCGGAGGGAAATGACTACGTTTGATTTGATGATGTTCACAAACTAAAAAGTATTTCACGAACAGAATCTGGAGTTCTCGATTGACTAGAGTAAACAAAGCCTAAAACTTGAAGTTGAAACTGTATAACCCAACTTTTTCTATCATAATTATCTTGATACAGTTAATCTTATCTATAATTAGCTGGGTCGAATTTGTTGAATGGGGGAAATCCAATCCAGAGCTAGACGCATTAATCAATAGGTTTTTTGATGGGTTTAGTGTGCTTCTATTTGTTCTATTAATTGGATTCTATGAAATGTTGACAAAGCCGGGTTGGATAAAAATGGCCATTCGAATTTTTCTGGTGTGCATTGTCTTGGGAATTCAATTTGACAAAATAATACCTATTGAAGATTTTTATTCAGGAGTTTATAATTCTGCCTGGTTTGCAGCAATCGTTTCATTCGTTCTAATTTTAATTCGCTTTACACGAAACAGTCTAAAAAGAATGGTAAAATAAGTTGAAGCCAAAAGACCGAAATGAAAGATATCCGGATTATAACGAAATACTACAAATTGATTTCAATAGTCCTTTTTATATTGGGTGTGATTCTTTTAAATCTCTGGATTAAGCCAGATTTGATAAATGAAAATTGTAGAAAAGGTTATGAGAATGCAATTGCTGAAGAAATAAGGGGTGTTGTACTAAGGAAGTTTACGGACATAGATTATGGTGTCGACTCATACATTCTTTGGAATGGTTCTGATAGCTCAATTCACTATTCAGGATATCCAATTCAAAATCTATACTTCATTATGGAAATTGGCGACAGCATTTTCAAACAGAAATCTTTGAACACAATCTATTTATATCGAGAAAATCAATCTCTTACATTCACAATTGAGAATAACTGTCCATAAAAGAAACTGTCCGCCCACCTTGGGTTAATTTTAATATCCGTGGCTTTTATAAGAAAACCTACTCCACCACCAAACATTGATGTGTTCTGCTGCCGTTGGCTTGCGTGAGTTCTGCGGTATACACGCCCGCGCTCCAATCGCTCACATCCCAGTGGTGCGCATGTGCAAAGACATCTATGCGCATCACTTCTTTTCCCAGAATGTTCCGCACCACCAGTTTTACTTCGGCATTTTCTGATTTCAGCTCCACCCTTCCTCGCGCCGGATTGGGGAAAATTTTGACTTCCCATTCTTCCGTTTCGGCCACTGTGCTGTTGCAGCCCAACACATTGATGTATTGCCAAATCTCGTTGTTGAGCAAAAAAGGTACGGCCGTGCTGTCCGGCGATTCGCCCATGCGAAGCCACACCATGTTCTTGGAAGGCACCACATT
>CAZBBV010000023.1:2657-4454 GCA_964490025.1 uncultured Cryomorphaceae bacterium
GCCAAAGCGCGCCATACTGCGGGCATTGCTCCAGTACACATTGTTGTAGCCCACTTGCAGGAAAAAGCCCGTCATGCCTGTCGGGTTTTTCAGGCGCTGGTTGGCGTATTGGTTGAGCGTGGTGCCCGTGGCACTCTCCATCACGCCATCCAGCAGGGTGTAGGGGGCGTTGTGGTAGGCCCAGCGCGTTCCGGGATTGGCCAGACAAGTGAGGCAGCTGTCGAGCGTACAAAAAGGATCTGGCACCAGGTCGCTAAGGCCGCTGCTCATGGAGAGCTGGTGGCGAATGGTGATTTTCAATTCGTCTTGTGGTGTGCAGGAGGTCCATCCGGCGCCTAGATACTGCGAAGTGGTGTCGGAAATGTTGAGGAACTGGTCTTCCTGCGCGAGGCCCACGAGAAAGGCTGTGAGTGTTTTTCCGGCCGAAGCCCAATACCACAGCGAATTTGCCGTGTGGCTGCCGAAGTAGCGCTCCAGCACAATTTTTCCATCCACCAGCAGGACAAAGGCCTTGGTGTTTCGGTTTTCCAGAAAGGTGTACAGGCTATCCACTTTATCGGGGCACCAGCCTTGCGAAGCCAGCGACAGGGTGTCCCATTGGTTGCCTGTGAGCGGCGGGAAGTAGAGGCTTTGAGCCCTTGAGCCCAGAGACAATGCACAGACCAAAATCAAAAGTATTTTCATTCTCATAGCGCGCTATGCTTAAAGTCTGTTGTAAAGAAAGCCTTTTCCCAAGGAGGCTTTCAAAGATAGCTTATTCGAAGCGTGGTAATCCAACACTTCGCTCGGGAACTCCACATGCAGGATTGAAATACAGAATTAAAAATTGTCAAGGGCAGTGATCATGCCCATTTTCTCAGCACCGTAAAAACCGTGTTCAGCACCACAATCATTGAAATAGCTACTTTTACCCTATGAAATCTTTAATTGACATACAACGCAAGCTACAGGACAACAAAGCCCTGCTCTTTGCCAAGTATCCCATTCGTTCATTGGCTATTTTCGGGTCCTATGCCCGAAAGGAGCAAAACGAAAACAGTGATGTGGACATTATGGTTGATTTCGAAGAAAACATAGGCATTCGATTCGTGGATTTTGCAGATGAAATAGAGTCTATTTTGGAAACCAAAGTGGATGTTGTGTCCAGAAAAGGCATTAAACAAAAGTATTTTGAAGCAATAAAGACGGACTTTATTTATGTCTGAGCGTGACACCATCTTGCTGCTGGAAGATATGCTCGAAGCGGTAGTGAAAATTCAGAACTACACCGAGGGCTTAAGCTATAATGACTTCTTGAATGATGACAAAACCATAGATGCGACTATTCGAAACTTTGAAGTGATCGGCGAAGCTGCCAATAGAATTGACCCGGATTTCAAACTACAACACCCCGAAATAGAATGGCGAAGACTCCGTGGATTTAGAAACCGAATCGTTCATGACTACTTTGGTATCGACTACGAGATTGTCTGGTCCATCATTGAAAGTGATTTGGAAGAGCTGAGACTGAATCTTTGGGAAATCATTCACGAGAACAGAACGGGGCTTCCCTAGAATGTTTTGACCAGATGTTTTTGTCTGTCAGCACGCACTTCTTTTATTTAGTCGCAAATACCGCATAACGAAGAATGGGGGCGGCAGCAAAGACTGTGTGCAATCTCCAACCATGCGAAATAACCAATTCCTCTCCCCGTCATTTGTTCTTACCTTTCGCCCCATGTTGGCTACCATACATTTTCCCCAAGGCGACCTGCGCATTGACCTCAGCAAACCCATAGCGGTGTCGCTGCCGGTGAG
>CAZBBV010000023.1:4554-12126 GCA_964490025.1 uncultured Cryomorphaceae bacterium
AAGGCGACCTGCGCATTGACCTCAGCAAACCCATAGCGGTGTCGCTGCCGGTGAGTAGTGCGCTAAGCGCCGCCCGCGCCTGGTACATTGGTCCACCGCAGTACAGTCCCGTAAAATTGGGCAACTGGGTGGGCAGCGTGCGCGAAGGTGCGGGCGTGAATTTCTTCAACCTCTTCCTGAATCCCCATGCGCACGGCACACATACCGAGTCCTTCGGCCACATTTCACCTGAGCGACATGCCGTGATCCCTCAACTCGATCGCTTTTTCTTTCGGGCCCAACTCATAACCGTAATGCCTGAAAAAGAAGGTGAAGACCTGATCATTCGCAAAGCGCAAATCGAATTGCAGCTCAAGGATACCGAAGCCTTGCTCATTCGCAGCTTGCCCAACGAATTAGAAAAGAAAAACCGCCTTTGGAGCAGCAGCAATCCGCCTTATTTCGAAGCAGCGGCCCTTCAACTATTGGCAGAGCGTGGCATTCAACACCTGCTGGTGGACCTGCCCAGTGTGGACCCTGAGGAAGATGGCGGCGCACTGGCGGCGCATCATGCCTTTTGGAACTTTCCCGATAATCCGCGCTACGGCGCTACCATCACCGAGTTTATCTTTGTCCCCAACGAGGTGGCCGACGGCGAATACCTGCTGAACATGATGGTGCCCGACATAGAAAACGACGCAGTGCCCAGCATGCCTGTGCTTTATGCCCCATTGCCATGAATGTAGAAGAACTGCGCGCATACTGCCTCAGTAAGGAACATGTGGAAGAATGCTTTCCTTTTGATGAGGTGACCTTGGTTTTCAAGGTGATGGGCAAAATGTTTCTGCTGTGTGGCTTAGAAAATGTGGATCTCCGTTTTAATGTGAAATGCGATCCCGACCGCGCTATTGAACTGCGGGAGCAGTATCCACAATCGGTGTTGCCGGGCTGGCACATGAGCAAAACACATTGGAACACAGTAATAGCCAACAACGGCCTGAGCGACCACCAACTGAAAGAATTTATTGACCACAGTTATGCCTTGGTGGTGGCCTCGCTCACCAAGAAGCAACGAGAAGAGTTTATTAAGCGCACATCATTATGAAAAGAATATTGAGATACCTCGGCCGCTACTTCTTGCAAGGCCTGCTGTACATTGTGCCCATTTCGGTAACGGTGTACATCCTGACGGAAGGATTCATCTTTCTGGATAGCCTCATTCCGCTTGACATTCCCGGTATGGGCATCTTGTCGGTGGTGGTAGCCATTACCTTAATAGGCTTTATTGGCTCCTTTATCATAGCACTGCCCATTACCACCTTCATAGAAAACTACATCAAGCGGGCACCACTGGTAAAAATCATTTACACCTCGGTGAAAGACCTCATCAGCGCCTTTGTGGGGCAAAAAAAGAGCTTCAACAAGCCTGTGCTGGTAAAAGTGTACGAAAACAGTGAGCTGCAACGCATAGGTTTCGTTACCGACGAACATCCCGAAGCCATTTCTCTGGGCAAAGACCTCATCACGGTGTATGTTCCGCATTCCTACGCCGTATCCGGGCAGCTGTTTGTAGTGCCGCGACATTACGTTACCCCACTGGACGCCCAAAGCGCAGAAGTAATGAAGTACATCATTTCCGGTGGCGTTACCGAGGTTACCGAGCAAGGAGTAGACTAAATCCCTTGGAAAGAAATTACTTTTGAGCCTTTCTTTATAAAACCTGATTCCTGACAAAATGAAACATTTATTTACCGCCTTCGCTCTTCTGTTTTTCAGCACAACCTTGTGGGCAGGCCCCGGCGACACCACCGTAGTAGTATCGCACAGCAATGTGGACATGACCTGGTATGGCAACTACGATCAATGGGGCGTGTTTCCTGCACCTGGCACCAGCTACCAGCAAGTGCTTATGGAATACACCATGGGCTGCGCCACCGGCGGTTGCAGCGACTGGGACTACACCACCATTATTGAATTTCTTAACCCGACAGGGATAATGGACAGCACGGTGCTGAGCATTGACAGTATAACAGGCGACACCACCTGGAACGTGTTTGAGGTGATGATGCCTTTCGAGCTTGGCCGAGTGATAACACCCTACGGAGGCTACATGCGCACAAACCAAAACGGCTACAACAACAACTGGAAACACCCCTTTATATTTGATATTACAGAGTTTCAACACATGTTGCACGACAGTGTAAAGATTCGCGCACACTATAGTGGATGGAGCAGCGGCTTTAGCGCCAATGTGAAATTCTATTTCATTGAAGGCACGCCTCCGCGTAATACCTTAAACATTGAGCGCCTGTACAAAGTAGATGCTTCTTATAGCAATTCTGCAAGCTTTGAAGCCAATCATTTACCACCAAGACAGCTGTATTTTGCGCCCAATGTGCAGCACGCGGAAATTACCGTAGCTACCAGCGGACATGGATTTGACAACAATGTGGGCTGCGCCGAATTTTGCCAACGCAACTACCATGTGTTCGTGGATGGCACGCAGCAATATTCAAAAAATATGTGGCGATCTGATTGCGGCCTGAACCCTATCTACCCTCAAGGCGGCACCTGGCTTTACGACCGTGCCAATTGGTGCCCGGGAACCATAGCCCCTGCCTACAAGCACAACCTTACAAGCTACATCACCGCAGGCGATACCAGTGAAATTGACTTGAACATTCAATCCTACACTTGGTCGGGAACACAAGCCCCGATACATATCATCTCCTCGTATGTGGTGAGCTATGGCGCCTTCAACTACACCGTGGATGCGGCAGTGAAGGAAATTATTTCGCCGAACAACATAAGCGAGCACCGCCGTTTCAACCCTGTGTGCGACGACGCCCAAATAGTGGTGGAAAACCGCGGATCGGACAACCTTACCGCACTGACCATCAGCTACTCCGTGCCCGGCGGACCTACCTGGACACACAACTGGACCGGTAATGTGCCTTATGGAAGTTTGGCAAAAATTACGCTGCCTATTCCGGATTACAGCTTTCTTTCGGCGGCAGCTACGAAGACATTTACCGTGACCCTGAGCTCTATAAACGGCAGCAGCACGGATGCGGTGGCCTGGAACAACAGCAAGACTTCCAACTACACGACAGCCACTGAATACACGCAAGCGGTGTATATCGAGTTTAGAACCAACAATGGTGCTTGGCAGAACGAGTGGAGCATTAAAGATGTGAACGGCGTGCAGGTGATGGGACAAAACAGTTTCTCCAATTCAACCATCTACCGCGACACTTTGAACCTACCCAATGGTTGCTATACCTTCCTGATGACCGACCTTTCGAAAAATGGCATTGCCTGGTGGGCCAATAGCGAAGGATCGGGCTATCTGCGCATTCGTCGGGTACAGGGAAACAACATCCTCTCTACTTTCAACCCCGATTTTGGCACCCAAGCCAGATTGGAGTTTGTAATTAATTACGACGCCAGTAGCGTGGCCGACTTGCCCGAAACGAGCTTGGATATTTACCCAAATCCGGCTTCTGAAAGCTTTATCGTGAGCATTACGGGAAACCACAGCCGTGCCTTGCGCGAAGAGCTGGTGGATATTATCGGGCGTGTGGTCATTCAGAACAGCATTGCCGAAACCAACTGGGAAGAGCGCCGAATAGACGTGTCGGAATTGCCTACCGGCATCTATTGGTATCGCCTCTACATGGAACATGAGGTGGTGACAAAAAAAGTGATCATCAGCCGGTAGAAAACGCATTATCTTGAAAACCTTAGTTACCAACTTGCGTTTACAAGCAAAATTTTACCTGCTGTGAAATCCAAAAAATACTGCAACGACCTTTTTTCTTATTCCCGTTTTCAAACGAGAGAAGTGAAAATTGGTCCTGTGGGTTTTGGTGGTGAAAATCCCCTCAGGCTGCAAAGCATGACCACCACCGACACCATGGACACAGCGGCTTCTGTGGCGCAAAGCATCCGCATGATAGATGCCGGATGCGAGTTGGTGCGCATCACTGCCCCAAGTAAAAGAGAAGCAGAAAACCTGGCGCCCATCAAAGAAGCGCTGCGCAGCATGGGCTACAACACACCACTGGTAGCAGATATTCATTTTACGCCCAATGCCGCTGAAGTGGCCGCAGGAATAGTGGAAAAAGTGCGCGTGAATCCGGGCAACTACGCTGACAAGAAAAAATTTGAACACCACGAATATACAGACGAGAGCTACCTGGAAGAGGTGGAGCGTATACGCAAGCGTTTCACACCATTGGTGAAACTGTGCAAGGAGAATGGAACGGCCATGCGCATTGGTACCAACCACGGCTCGCTTTCAGACCGCATCCTGAGCCGCTATGGCGACACGCCACAAGGAATGGTGGAAAGCGCCATGGAGTTTTTGTACATCTGTCGCGAGAACGATTACCACGACATAGTGCTGAGCATGAAGGCCAGCAATCCACAAGTGATGGTGCAGGCCTATCGCCTGCTTGTGCAGCGCATGATGGACGAAGGCATGAACTATCCGCTGCACCTAGGTGTGACCGAAGCCGGCGAGGGCGAAGACGGCCGCATCAAATCGGCGGTGGGCATAGGCGCATTGCTCGAAGACGGCCTGGGAGATACCATTCGAGTATCGCTAACCGAAGAGCCGGAAGAAGAAATTCCGGTGGCGCGTATGCTTGCCGAGCGCTACCACAATCGGGAAACCGGAAACGCTATTTCGCCTACTTCCCATATTCCAATCGACCCTTTTAGCTACCACAGGCGAGCAAGTCACGATATACTCAACATTGGCCACAAGCATGTTCCGGTGGTGGTGGCTGATTTTAGCCAAAGAAAAGAGATAAGTCCTGCCACTTTTTTCGCCGTCGGCTATCAATATTCCCCTGCATTAGACAAATGGAACCTGAGCGATCAAGCCTGCGACTATGCTTTTGTAGGCAATCTTGAAGTGCCTTTCGAAATACCCGGCACATTGGGCATCATCCAAAATGCGCAAAGCTGGAAGCCAAAAGAAAGACATTATCCGCTCTTTTCTTTCTCTGAGTTTCAAGGAGCTTCTAAGCTTCATCCCGAGCTCAATTTTGTGAAAATCTCTTGGCCCGAATTGCAGCACCAAGGCTTAGATTCTTTGAAAGGAAAAAACAATGTCACTCTGGTGCTAGGCACGAGTCATCCTCATGGCATGGCGGAGCAGCGCCGCTTTTTCTTTGAATTGATGAACGAGGGAATCACCGCTCCGGTGATTATTCACCGCGACCATAGCACGCTGGACAAGGAGCATCTTCAACTGTATGCCGCGACAGATATGGGCGCCCTCCTTCTGGACGGAATGGGCGACGGCGTTTGGCTGAAATCTGACCCGGCAATTTCCGCGACATTTGTGAACCAAACGCTTTTCGGCATCCTGCAGGCCACGCGAACGCGCATCAGCAAAACAGAATACATCTCCTGCCCCAGCTGCGGACGCACGCTCTTCGACCTACAGGAAACTACGGCAAAAATCCGTGCACGCACCTCGCACCTGAAAGGACTGAAAATTGGCATCATGGGATGCATAGTGAATGGCCCGGGCGAAATGGCCGACGCCGACTACGGCTACGTAGGCACAGGTCCTGGGAAAATTACCCTTTACAAAGAGAAGGAAGTGGTGAAACGAAACATTTCTTCCGATTCGGCATTGGATGAACTGATCCATCTCATCAAATCGCATGGCGACTGGATAGAGCCCAAATTATAGGACCTTCTTTGGGTGCTTTTTGTCTAGGAAATCAGAATTATTTTTTTAGTAATTCGCAGCAGAACCTATTCCCACCTTATGATCTCTGATGTAGGCATTCTATTTCTCCTTACCGGCCTCATTGCGCTTGTGACCATGCTCATGGAAGTGAGTATTCGAAGAGAAATAATTCCGGCGCTTGTGGGCAGAAAAATCACCCATATGGCCAATGGGGTGTTGTGCATTCTAGCTATTCCGCTTATGGAAAGCGTGGCCATTCAAGTTACGGTAGGGGCTGGAATTTCCCTTTTTGCCCTTTATGCACAAAAGTCGAACTGGCTAAGCATGAACAATCCGGAGGATTTTAAGTCGAGCATGGGCATCTTTTTCTTCCCGTTGTCTTTCACCATCTTGATGCTTATGTGGGGAAAGGAATTGGAAGCAGTGAGCATGATGAGTTTGCTCATTATGTCCTTTTCTGACAGCTCTGCTTCGCTTTTCGGGAGCTATTTCGGTAAGGTAACTTTCAACCTTCGGGGCGGCAAAAAAACCTTGGAAGGTTCAATGGTATTTTTTCTAATGACCATTATTCTGTTTTTTATCATTTCTGTTACACCATCCTTTCCGCTACCACAGCCTGATGCCTGGAATTTATATCCTTGGTGGGCCTCTGCCATCATGATCGCAGTTTTACTCACTTTTCTAGAGGCTATGTCTTTTCGTGGAAGCGACAACCTCACTGTTCCACTTCTTGGCTCGATACTTATATTTTATCTTTTGTACGATCCTTCCTGGGAAAAAACAACTCCTTTCTATATCGGCCTTGCGTTCAGCCTTATACTTGTCTTGATTTCCTATAAACTTAAAATATTGGATACCTCGGGTGCCGTAGGAGCCGTGCTTATCGGCACCTGGATATTCGGTTACGGACAGTGGGCGTATGCCATTCCATTGCTTCTGTTTTTCTTTAGTTCCGGCCTTTTGTCGCGAATAGCGAAAGAAAAAAAACAAGTCCTGAAGGCGCATGACTCAGAAAAATCAGGAAGGAATCTGGCTCAGGTAATGGCCAACGGCGGGCTGCCTGCTTTTCTATTGATGATTGGCACATGGCAGCAGTGGGATTTCCTGTTTCCTATGTATTTGGCCCTACTGGCCACAGCCACTGCCGACACCTGGGCCACCGAAATAGGGACTGCATTCCACACACAAAAAACCTATTCCATAACTACCCTTCGACCCATGGCACAAGGAGTAAGTGGCGGGGTAAGCACCATAGGCACAGCAGGGGCGCTACTTGGCTCGTTTGTCATTTCAGCACTCGGATTTGTGCTTGTGCCACAATATTCTGTGTCCACGTTCTTGATTGTTTCGGCCCTCGGTTTTGCGGGTTGTTTGATCGATAGCCTGCTTGGCGATTTGTGGCAACTGCGCTTCTTATCGCCCGAAGGCCTGAAAAGCGACTTCGCAGAAGGAGCATTTCAACAGAAAGCAGGAATACATTGGCTCAACAATGATCTTGTGAACTTCTTCGCTGCATTGCTGGTAGTATTGCTTTCTTTCTTCGTGCTTTCCGCCTAACTACAAGCCCAATTTTTTGCGGTGGTCGTCAGGAACGGCAAAGCCATATTGCATGGCTGCTTGCGCATCTTTGCGCGCATTGTCTGTTTGCCCCAGGTTCAGATACAACATGGAGCGATAGTAATAGCCTTGTCCAAAAGCGGGATTGAGGCTGAGGCATTTGTTGTAATCGGCCATACTGTTTTCAAAATTGCCCATCTGAAAATAATTGTATCCGCGGGCAAAATAGCTCTGAAAGAAGTCGGGCCTCAGGGCAATGGCTTTCCCGTAGTCTGGCAGTGCCTTTTCGGGCTGCCCCATCATGCTGTAGGTCATGGCGCGGTTTA
>CAZBBV010000024.1:0-12027 GCA_964490025.1 uncultured Cryomorphaceae bacterium
ATTCTAGATGAAATGCCTTTGCTTTCTTATAAATCTCAAGGTTCTGAAAATCAAACATAAAATGATGATTTGAAGAGCGAGAAACAGAATGAGAATGAAGAAAAATCAGAGCTCGTTTGATCGCTCTTCGCTCTCGCACTCGCTCTGATTTTGTACCTGGAGTGGGAATCGAACCCACACGGTGTCGCCACCACTGGATTTTGAGTCCAGCGCGTCTACCAATTCCGCCATCCAGGCAAATTGGGAGGGCGAAAGTAGATATATTTTCTTCCTCTCCAAAAATCCCGTAAAAAATATCGCCTCAAAAGTTGTGGGAGGAGCGGGAACTTTTATCAGAATTGTTACATTTGCAGCCCTTAAATCACAGGCATTTAAGCAAAAACCAAGTGGGTAAAGAAGTAAAAATATTTTCCGGCCGTGCCACCCGATACCTCGCAGAGAAGATTGCTGCCGAGTACGGAACGCATTTGGGCAGTGTGGACATTCACACTTTCAGCGACGGAGAGTTCCAGCCCTGCATTGAAGAAACGGTGCGCGGCGACAAGGTTTTCCTTATCCAAAGCACCTTTCCCACTTCCGACAATTTTATGGAGCTCCTCCTTTTGGTGGATGCTGCACGCAGGGCTTCGGCCAGCCAAATCATTGCCGTGATTCCCTATTTCGGTTGGGCACGACAAGACCGCAAGGACAAGCCACGTGTGCCGATAGGGGCCAAGCTTGCCGCCAACCTGCTTACCGCTGCGGGCATCACCCGCATTGTAACCATGGACCTCCACGCCGATCAGATTCAGGGATTTTTTGAAGTACCGGTGGACCACCTTTTTGCTTCGGCCATTTTCCTTCCTTATCTGGAAAGCCTGAACCTGCCCAACCTGACTATGGCTTCGCCGGACATGGGCGGATCGAAGCGCGCCAACAGCTACGCCAAGTATTTGAACACCGAAGTGGTGATTTGCTACAAGCAGCGCTCGAAAGCCAATGTGGTGGACAAGATGACCGTGATAGGCGAAGTGGAAGGACGCGACATTGTCTTAGTAGACGACATCATTGACACTGCCGGCACCTTGGTAAAAGCAGCCGAAATCATGATGGAAAAAGGCGCCAACAGTGTTCGTGCGGTGTGCACACACCCCATACTCTCAGGCCCTGCCTACGAACGCATTCAGAACAGCCCCATCCTGGAGCTTATTGTAACCGATACCATTCCGCTCCGTCAAGAGAGCGAAAAAATAAAAGTGCTCACCGTGGCACCTCTTTTCTCAAGTGTATTCAAGCGAATCCACAAGCACAAATCTATTAGTTCACACTTTATCGTATAATACCTGTAAGATGAAAACAATTGTTGTAAATGGTGTAAGCCGCCAAGACCTTGGCTCGAAAGAAGCAAAAAGACTCCGTCGCGAAGGACATGTTCCTGCCGTAATCTATGGAGCAGATCAAGTGGTGCATTTCGAAGCTCCTGAGCGCGACTTTCACGAACTGATATTCACCCCTGTGGCCCGTATGGCCGAAATCCATGTGGATGGTAAGGTGTACAAATGCATTATCAAAGACAAGCAGTTCCACCCCCTAAAGGACAACCTTTTGCATGCCGATTTTCTTGAATTGCAAGCCGACAAAGCCATTGTTATGGAAGTGCCTGTTCGCTTGATTGGAAATTCAATCGGTGTGCGCAATGGTGGTAAAATGCGTTTTGCTGTTCGCCGCGCGAATGTAAAAGCCATTCCGGCCAACCTGCCTGAAGCTATTGATGTAAATATCGAGAAGCTGCGCATTGGTCAGCAAATCAGCATTCAGGATTTGGGCACAACCAAATTCGAAATTCTTCTTCCACAATCCACCGTGATCGTGGGTATCAAAACTTCTCGTGCTGCTGTGGCTGACGTTGAAGAAGAAGGTGCTGAGGAAGAAGCTCCAGTAGAAGCTGCTGCCGAATAAGTGTGAAAAAAAACCTGATTGTAGGATTGGGTAATATTGGCGCAGAATACGCCAACACCCGCCACAATATAGGATTCAGAATACTGGATGTCTTCTCGGAGGCATCCGGTTTTTCTTTTTCAGGGGGTCGGTATGGCGAGCTGGCCGAATGGAAATGGAAAGGACGGCCATTCCTTTTCCTAAAGCCCAACACCTATATGAACCTGAGCGGAAAAGCGGTGCAATACTGGATGCAGCAGGAAAAAATAGAGGCCGCCAACACCCTCATTCTCACTGACGATATTGCCCTTCCTTTTGGAAAAATCCGCATTCGTCCTTCCGGATCGGATGGTGGACACAACGGCCTCAAAAGCATCATCCAAACTTTGGGCAACGACCAGTTTCCACGCCTTCGCTTCGGAATTGGCGGCGAGTTTGCCCGTGGCCAACAAGTGGATTATGTGCTCGGCGAATGGAGCGAAGAAGAGAAAAAGGAACTTCCCGATCGCATAAAACTGTGCATGGAAGCCATTAAAACCTTCGGCGTGCTGGGCACCCAAGCGGCCATGAATGGCTTCAACAACAAGTAGTTTTTTCGGATTATTCTACGGTAACGCTTTTGGCCAGATTCCGCGGCTGATCTACGTCGCAACCGCGCATCACCGCAATGTGGTAGGCCAGCAACTGCAAAGGAATGGTGGTGAGCAATGGCGAGAAGGCATCTTCGGTATCCAATATTTCAATGTAGTAATCGGCCAGCGCTTTTAGCTGCTCATCTCCTTCGTTGATGATGGCTATGATCTTTCCTTTGCGGGCCTTTACTTCCTGAATGTTTGAAATCACTTTTTCGTAATGGCCACGACGGTTGGCTATTACCACCACCGGCATGTTCTCATCAATCAGGGCAATGGGGCCGTGCTTCATCTCCGCCGCAGGATAGCCCTCAGCGTGTATGTAACTGATTTCTTTCAGCTTCAAAGCGCCTTCCAACGCTACCGGGAAATTGTATCCACGACCGAGATAAAGGAAATTGGTCGCATTCTTATATATCTGCGCAATGCCGGTCACCTGTCCGTCGGTTTTCAGCATTTCCTGAATTTTCTCCGGAATGGTATCGAGCTCAGCCATGAGTTCATGGGCGCGGTCTTCGGATAGTGCGCCGCGCAATCGGCCCAATTCCAATGCTAGCAGCGAGAGGATGGTCACCTGGGCTGTAAAAGCTTTGGTGCTGGCCACGCCAATTTCAGGTCCGGCGTGCGTGTAAGCGCCTGCATCTGCCTCGCGGGCAATGCTGCTGCCCACCACATTGCAAATGCCAAAAATGGTGGCTCCCCTTTCCTTCGCCATGCGGATGGCCGCCAGCGTGTCTGCGGTTTCGCCGCTTTGCGAAATGGCAATCACCACATCTTGCTCGGTGATAATTGGATTTCTGTATCTGAATTCGGAAGCGTATTCTACCTCAACAGGCACTCGGGCCAGCTCTTCAAAAAGATATTCGGCCACCAATCCGGCATGCCACGAAGTGCCGCAGCCCACTATAATCAGGCGATTGGCATTCACGAACTTGCGCTCGAAAGCCTTCATCCCGCTCAGCACAATTTTGCCTTTGTTGGCATGCAAGCGGCCCCGAAGCGTATCGCGAATGCTCTTGGGCTGCTCGTATATTTCTTTGAGCATAAAGTGGTCGTAACCACCTTTCTCAATGGCCTCCAGGTTCAGCTGCAGCTCTTGGATAAGCGGCGCCGTTTCTATATTGTCGAAAATGGTGCGCACCACCAGTTCCTTGCCTCTCTCAAGAACCACGATTTCCTCTTCATTCAGGTAGAGTGCGTTCTTGGTATACTCAAGAAATGGTGTGGCATCCGAAGCGACAAAAAATTCGCCTTTGCCCACGCCAATTACCAGCGGACTGCCCTTTTTGGCGGCTACTATTTTGTTTGGCTCTGTTTTGCTCATCACCACTATGGCATACGCCCCTACCACCTGAGTGAGTGCTTGCCGTGTAGCTTCTTCGAGCGAAAGGCCGCCTTGTTTGTACACCTCTTCTATCAGGTTGATCAGCACCTCGGTATCGGTTTCGCTGCGAAACTTATAGCCGCGATTTTCAAGCTCCTCCTTGATGGTGGCGTAGTTTTCTATAATGCCATTGTGTATGATCACCAGATTCTCGCTGTGCGAAAGGTGCGGATGGCTATTCGTGTCGCTTGGCTCGCCGTGTGTGGCCCAACGCGTGTGGCCAATGCCAATGGTGGCACCGCCGTCGTTACCGTCGGAAATGCGCTCGAGTTCAGACACCTTTCCTTTCTTCTTGAAAAGATTGAATTCGTTGTTCTGAAGCAACACCACCCCGGCCGAATCGTAGCCGCGATACTCCAGACGCTTCAATCCATTTATCAGCACCGGGTATGCCGCCCTATCGCCGATATAGCCCACTATTCCACACATAGCTTATTCTATTTCTGTGTAAATCAATCTGAAACGAATGCGGTCGTCGCCAAGCGCAGGGCCGTTGCCCTTTAGCACCACCCTGGCAGGATTAATCGGCAAGTTGGCGCAAATAATTCCCAACTTAAAATTCTCAATACGGCCCAAGAGAACCGATTGCACATGACGCGCAAGGTTAAACACGTATTCCCCACTTGCTTCATCATAGTTTCCGCCTACAAACTCGGGCCCTTCGGTGAGCTGATCAATCAAGAAGTTGTTCCTATTCAAACTGTCCTGAACAACCAAGATGAGCTTCACAGGGTAATCAACCGGCGTTTGAACATCCTGCGCCACTTTCACCCTGATCTCCGCTTTGTTTATGGCCATGGGCTTCCCCACCAGGCTATCTAAAAACGGCAGCTCAATAATGGTTTTCACACCGCTCATTCCTTGCACATAAAGTCGTTCCACCGGAGTGCCGGGAACGGGACGCCCACTGATTTCTGTTCCTTCGTAGGAATGAAAGAAGTAGTTGTATCGCTGTGAAAATTCATTGATCAGTAGCTGAAACTTCAAGGAATCCTCATCATCCGTGTGGTAATAAATGCCCAAATGGGTGAAAGGGCTTATCATATCGAAAGAGAGGATGGCGTTTCCGTCGGAGCACCGAACCTCAAATCCCTTCATGAAGTCCAAGAATTTGTCATTGTCGGCCAAGTTGTCCGTTCCCGATTCGGCAAAAAGCTTTTGGGCAAAGCTAAAGGCAATGGGTATGCGGATGAGACTGGGAGCCGGCTCGCCGTCCACCACCACACTGTCTTCCAGGTTGGGCTCAAAAGTGAGCGATCCGAGAAGTTCGGGCTTAGAGCGGGTGTACTTTCTTGAATAATAGTTCGAGTCGAGATATAGGCGTTCGTCAATCTCATAAACCTGGAGCGTTATGGGGCGATCGTTGGCGCCATAAATCCCGTCCGACCTGTAGGTGAGATAGAGGTACACCGAATCGACCACCGGATTGGGACCAAACTCAATGTTGTTGGCCGGCAAGCGCAGCTGCACATAAAAGGTGGACTTGGAGGTGCCGAATGCCGGATCGCGCATGATGCCTGTGAGCGAAGAAAAAGTCCTGTCCGTTCTAGTGGAATCTTCGAGTCGGTAATACGCAAATAGCGGAAAGGTATCCACTACTATCACGTTTTGCTTTTCTCCGGGAGGCTGAATATCTGAGCCGATAAGGCCTAAGTCTTTTTCGCAGGAAAATAAAAACAGGCTTGAAATTGCTATCAAGCCTGTCATGAATCGTATTAAGAGATTTTGCATTCTGAGTGGGGTTACGCTACCGTCACCTCGTGAACGATCATTTGATCATAAAATTTTCTGTACTCATCAGCAAAATCTTCTGAGCTCGGATGGCTCATAAATGGTGTCTTTGATTCTTTCAATGCGGCGACCAATTCTGCATCAATGCTATCGGAAGCCAGTACCACTCCGTCGCTATGCTGAACAGCCAGCTTTTGAAGGTTGGCATGCAACGGCTTCTTGATCACTTTGGTGGTTTCGCCATTGATGCGGTCGAAGGCAATTTTCTCTACCAAATGCTCGTCGAGCTTGCCATCAAACTGATCGTTGTACAGGCTGGTAACCACGCGGGTGTCGCTAAACACCGGATCGTCGTTGTAAAAATTCTTCACATATAGCGGCAGCATGCTCGTCATCCAGCCGTGGCAGTGGATTACGTGCGGCGCCCAGCCAAGTTTTTTCACCGTTTCCAGAACTCCACGGCAAAAGAACAAGGCGCGCTCGTCGTTGTCCTCGAAGAACTGACCGTCTTTGTCCGAAAACACTGCCTTACGCTTGAAGTATTCGTCGTTGTCAATGAAGTAAACCTGAATCCTAATCTGCGGAATGGAAGCCACCTTGATGATCAGTGGCTGGTCCATGTCGTTGATGTTAAGGTTGATTCCCGAAAGGCGAATCACTTCGTGAAGTTGGTGTCTTCGCTCGTTGATGGTGCCAAAGCGAGGCATGAAGATTCGGACTTCGTAACCCGATTCATTCATTTCTTGCGGCAAGAATCTAGATATTTGAGCGGCTAGGGATTCGTCTGAGTAAGGGATAATCTCTTGTGAAACGAATAGAATTCTTTTTCTTTCCATAAATCCGTCTTCTACTTTATTAAGGTGGACAAAGCTACGAATTTTCGCCCTCTTTTTCAAGTTAGTTTACTTAGCTTTGGCGCCCTTGCCCTTATTCGCACCTATGATGGTATTTCATTCGTCCGTCGAACTAGCTCAATACCTGGACGAAATCCGTTCGCAAGGAAAAAGCATTGGCTTTGTACCCACCATGGGCGCCCTTCATGAAGGCCATTTGAAGCTGTGCATCCGCGCAGTAAAGGAGAACGATACAGTGGTGGCCAGCATCTACGTGAATCCCACGCAGTTCAACAATGCTGAAGACTTGAAAAACTACCCACGCCTGCCCGAACAAGACCTCAACAAATTGGAAGAAGTGGGCTGTCATGCGGTGTTCATGCCCACGGATGAAGACATGTATCCTGAAGGAAAAAAACTTTTGGATATTGATCTCGAGGGCTTGGACCGGGTGATGGAAGGAAAGTTTCGTCCCGGGCACTTTCAGGGGATGGTCACAGTAGTACGCGCCCTTTTTGAAAAGGTGAAGCCCCACCGTGCCTATTTTGGTGAGAAAGATTTTCAGCAATTGGCCATTATCCGATTTATGGTAAAAAAACTGCAACTGCCGATAGAAGTGCATGGCTGCCCTACCACACGCGAAGCAAACGGCCTTGCCATGAGCTCGCGAAACATGCGCCTAAATGAAAGTGAAAGAAAGTCCGCTGCAGACATTTATAAGACGTTGTACTTCATGCGCGAAAACGGCGACAAGCTTCCCACTGAAAAGTTGATAGAAGAGGGTAAACGCATCCTCACACAATCCGGTAAATTGGAATGCGAGTACCTGGAGCTAGCCGACGAACTTTCTTTGAAACCCATTGTTAGTGGCATGGCGCCACGTGGCGCAAGGGCTTTTGTGGCAGCATATTGTGGCCCCGTTCGCCTGATTGATAATCTACCCCTATTTAGCTAATTTTGCGCCCATGCAAATTCAAGTAGTAAAATCGAAAATACATAGGGTAACTGTGTCCGACGCAGACCTACACTATATAGGCAGTGTGACCATTGACGAAAACCTGATGGAAGCCGCCAACATCATAGAAGGAGAGAAGGTTCAGATTGTGAACATCAACAACGGCGAGCGCTTGGAAACCTATGTGATCACCGGAAAGCGCGGTAGCGGCGAGGTGTGCATCAACGGGCCGGCAGCGCGCAAGGTGAACCGAGGCGACATTGTCATCATCATCTCCTACGCCATTCTTCCTTTCGAAGAGGCAAAAAAATTCAAACCCACCATTGTCTTTCCGGACGAGAAGACCAACACCATCCATTAATTGAAACGGATGGGCATCCTTCAGCATAGCATGTTTCGAAAGGTGCTCCGCTCCCTCGTCATCCTGGCAGTTACGCTCGCCTTGGTGTGGCTGGCTTTCAGCAACATAGAGTTCGACACCTTGCTGGACGACCTAAAGCAAGCCAACTATTTCTGGGTCATAATCTCCGTAATCATTGGCTATTTGGCTTTTGTGAGTCGAGGGATGCGCTGGGTGCTGGTGGTAGATAGCATGGGCTACAAGGCTTCTGTATGGAACGCCATTCATGCCGTGACGCTGGGCTATTTTGCCAATATGTTTGTGCCGCGTGCCGGAGAAATTGCCCGTTGCACTTCGCTGAGCAAAACAGACGAAATTCCGGTGGACAAGTTGCTCGGTACCGTAATCGCAGAGCGCGTGGTGGACATGATTTTTCTGCTCAGCTTCATACTCGCTGCTATCATACTTCAGTTCGACAACTTCATGACCTTTCTCACAGATGTGGAAGCCGCCCGACAAAACGAAGACGGCAGCACCAGCATGCTTTCCAGGTTCATCTACATTTTGGGCGCAGCCTTTGTTGCCGCCATGGTCCTGCTGTTCATTTTCCGAAAAAAAATAATCGCTTCGCGCCTTTACTCCAAAATCAAGGCTTTTGTGGTAGGCATGAAAGTGGGCGTAACGGCCATTTTTACCATGAGAAGAAAAGGCGCCTTCATTCTGCACTCGCTGTTCATCTGGACGGTGTATTACCTCATAATCTACCTCAACTTCTTCGCGCTCTCGCAAACCACAGGGCTCGGCTTTGCCGACGGCGTATTCATGACCGTAGCCGGTGGGCTGGGCATGCTCGTTCCTGCTCAGGGCGGCATTGGCAGCTACCACCTGGCCGTTACCTACGCCATGCTGGTGCTAGGAAAAGCCTATGCCATGCCCGAAATATTGAGTTACCAAACGGGCCTCACCTATGCCACATTGATCCACACCAGTCAGGCATTGATGATATTAATCTCCGGAGCTGTAGCGCTTATTCTTCTATCTTTAGCGGGCAAGAAGCGGAAGCAATCCGCCTAATTTTCGCTTAAAATAAAATGGACTACACGACTGCTATTCAATCCAAGATTTTGGACCGTGGGACTGCGCTGGAAAAGCGGGTGCATGGCTGGAAATTTTTCAGTCAAAAAATTGTCTTTACCAATGGCTGTTTCGATCTGCTGCACTTTGGCCACCTCAGCTATTTGGCCGAAGCCGCTTCGCTGGGCAACCATTTGGTCATTGGCTTAAATTCTGACGCCTCGGTGTCGCGACTCAAAGGCCCTGAGCGGCCCATTGTGCCACAAGCCGAGCGCGCCTTTGCGCTGGCGGCATTGCGCTTTGTGTCGGCCGTGGTAATTTTCGAAGAAGACACCCCCCTCGAACTGATTCAGGAAATAAACCCGCACATCATCACCAAAGGCGGCGACTACAACCCCGACACCGTGGTGGGTGCCGAGCATGTGCGCAGCACAGGCGGCGAAGTGGTCATTCTGCCATTCGTGCCGGGCTTTTCGTCCACCAGGCTCATTGAAAAAATCCGTCGGACAGATGGCAAAATCTAAGAAGATATTTGCCTGCCAAAGCTGTGGCGCGCAACACCCACAGTGGCTGGGCCAATGCAAAAGCTGCGGCGAATGGAACACCATAGTGGAAGAAGTGGTGAGCGCCCCGTCGAAAAATGCCCTGTGGGAAGGCGGCACCAGAAAAACGGCAGCCTCCAAGGGTGTGAACATCATCACCATTGCCAGCAAAGGCGAAGATCGCCTACACACCGGCGACGAAGAACTGAACCGTGTGTTGGGCGGTGGCCTGGTGAGCGGTAGCGTGGTGCTGCTGGGCGGCGAGCCTGGCATTGGCAAAAGCACCCTGCTGCTGCAGATGGCCACAAGGCTTACCGAAACCAAAGTGCTCTATGTGTCCGGCGAAGAGAGCGAAATGCAAATAAAAATGCGCGCCGAACGCATTGGCATAAAAAACAACAGCTGCTTTGTGCTCACCGAAACGGGCATGAAAGAAATCTTTGAGCAAGCCGAAGCCATAGCGCCCGATATCATGATTGTGGATTCCATCCAAACGCTCTACTCAGATCTGGTGGACTCCACCCCCGGCAGCGTGACGCAAATACGCCAATGCACCGGCGAGCTTATTCGATTTGCCAAAAGCACCAATACGCCTGTGATTCTCGTGGGCCACATCACCAAAGACGGCAGCCTGGCAGGGCCCAAGGTGCTGGAACACATGGTGGACACCGTACTGCAATTCGAAGGCGAGCGCAACTACAACTACCGCTTGCTGCGCTCCATCAAAAACCGTTTTGGCAGCACCTCCGAACTGGGCATCTACGAAATGCAGCAAGACGGACTGCGCCAGGTGAGCAACCCCAGCGAAATACTCATTACCCAGCGCGACGAACCCCTGAGCGGCGTGGCCATCAGCGCCTCTATTGAAGGCATGCGCCCATTGCTCATTGAAATACAAGCCTTGGTAAGTACCGCCGTGTACGGCAATCCGCAGCGATCGGCCACAGGCTTCGACCTGCGCAGGCTCAATATGCTCTTGGCCGTTTTGGAAAAACGCTGTGGCTTCCGCCTCGGCACCAAGGATGTGTTCCTCAACATTGCCGGCGGCCTGCGCGTGGACGACCCCGCCATTGACCTGGCCGTGGTGTGTGCCGTGCTCTCTTCGTCAGAAGATTTGGCCCTAAACCCCAACTACTGCTTCGCGGCAGAGATTGGTCTCACCGGCGAAATTCGCCCCGTAAACCGCATTGACCAACGCATTGCCGAAGCCGAAAAGCTGGGCTTCAAGCGCATCTATTGCAGCAAGTACAACAAGATAGCCCCGCACAAAGGCATTGAAATAATTCAGGCGGCACGCATTGAGGACATCTTCCAATCCTTATTTTCGTAGATGATGCCACTACTCGATATACAAAACCTCAGCATCCGCTTTGGCGAAACAGAAGCCGTAAAAGGCCTCAGCTTCCAAATTGCCCCCGGCGAAACGCTAGGCTTGGTGGGCGAATCGGGCTCCGGCAAGTCGGTGAGCTCGCTGGCCATCATGCAGCTGCTGCACCGCAATGCCCAAGTAAATGGCGAGATATTTTTTGGAGAAAATAAGTCCGTGGACCTGCTGCGCTACACCGACCGACAGATGCAAAAGGTGCGTGGAAAGGAAATCGCCATGATTTTTCAGGAGCCCATGAGCTCGCTGAACCCCGTGCTCAGTTGCGGCTATCAGGTGGCGGAGGCCTTGCTCACGCATTTCCCCATCAGTAAAAAGGAAGCCAAAGCACGGACTCTAAAACTTTTTGAAAAAGTAAAACTCCCCGATCCGGAGCGCATTTACCGCTCCTACCCGCACCAACTGAGCGGCGGACAAAAGCAAAGGGTGATGATTGCCATGGCCATCAGCTGCGAGCCCAAGTTGCTCATTGCCGACGAGCCCACCACCGCGCTGGATGTAACTGTGCAGCGCAAGATATTGGAGCTGATGCGCGAGCTGCAAAAAGAAACGGGCATGAGCCTGCTCATGATCACGCACGACCTGGCCGTGGTGTCCGAAATGGCCGACCGCGTGCTGGTGATGTACCGCGGCGAACTGGTGGAAAGCGGCCCGGTGCAACAGGTGTTCGAAGCGCCGCAACATCCCTACACCAAAGGGCTCATTGCCTGCCGACCGCCGCTGGACAGCCGCCCACACCGACTGCTCACCGTGGCGCACTACATGAACCCCGAGGGCTGGACGGCAGACAAGTTCCGACCTGAAACCCCAGCAGAACGAAAAGAAAAACACCGCGTGCTCTACGCCCAAGAACCCCTGCTAAAGGTGGAAAACCTAAAGGTGTGGTTCCCCACGGGCGGCGGACTCTTTGAGCGGAAAAAAGAATGGGTAAAAGCTGTGGACGACGTGAGCTTCGAGGTATTCCCCGGCGAAACCCTGGGCCTGGTGGGCGAATCGGGTTGCGGGAAAACCACCCTGGGCCGAGCCATACTCCAGTTGCAGCGCGCCACCGCGGGCACGGTGCATTACGGCAAGCACACGCTTACCGATTTAAGCCAAGAGCAGATGCGCCCCCTACGCAAGGAGCTGCAAATCATTTTTCAGGACCCCTACGGCTCGCTCAACCCCCGGATGACGGTGGGCGAAATGATACGCGAACCCATAGTGGTGCACGGCCTGCACGGCACTGCCGCCGA
>CAZBBV010000025.1:0-11772 GCA_964490025.1 uncultured Cryomorphaceae bacterium
GAGGTATAGCGCACCCAGAAAATAATACCATTGAAAAGTGGCCAATCCGTAGCCTGCCGTACATAGCGGAGGCATTAGCGCAGTGGCAATGGCCACACCGGGTATTACATTCGATTTTTCCTTTCGGCTACCGGCCACTATACCCGCCAAGCCGCCAAAAAATGCCACAAATACATCCAATAGCGTGGGCCTAACCCTTGCTAGCAGCTCCGACTGAGCATCCGAAATGGGTGAAATAAGAAAGTATAGCGTAGAACTAATAAGGGCAATGAACACCATGGTGACAAAGCTTTTGAAGCTCTTGCGCAGCACCGGAAAATTATAGGTGCCCACGCTTAGGCCAATACCCAATATTGGTCCCATAAGGGGGGAAATAAGCATGGCGCCAATAATGACCGCCGGAGAATTGGTGTTGAGCCCAATGGAGGCAATGAAAATGGAGAAAATTAAAATCCAAAGGTTAGGCCCCTTGAATTCGATATCTCTCCGAATACCCTCCTCGGTATTTACTACATCCGTGCCCTCGTGAATATTTAGAACTCGTTTAAGGTATTCCTTCAAATTCTTGAAGGTTTCATTCAAGCTGCTGGCAAGAAGTTTTTCAGATTGCTCTGTTTTTTTCTCCTCTGCTTTTTCTTTATCCATAAAGGGAGCATGTTTGCGGGTTTACCTAATTCGTTGAATTTGCCAAGGTCAAATGTAACTTTTTGACCCATGCCGCGCTGCGAAGCTAAACGAAGTCTTCGCCTTTCTCCATCTTGATGTCGGTCACTATCTGCTTTATTTCCTGTTCGTGGTCTTTGTGGCAAATGAGCAACACATTTCCTTTGTCCACCACCACCAGGTCGCTTATACCCTGAAGCACAATGAGTTTGTTTCGCTCGGCATACACGAGGTTTCCTCGGCTTTCGTAGGTTTTTATGTTTTTGCCCAATAGCGCATTGTCGTCGTTGTCGAGCGGCACATTGGCATACAGCGAACCCCAAGTGCCTAGGTCGCTCCAGCCAAAGTCGGCAGGCAGCACATACACATTATCGGCCTTTTCCATTATGCCATAATCAATGGAAATATTCTGGCAAGTAGGGTACACTTGATCAATAAATTCTTTCTCGGCGTCCGTAAAGTAAAGGTCATTTCCTTCGCTGAAGGCTTGTGCCATTTCGGGAAGGTGCTTTTCAAAAGCAAGTGTGATACTGCGTGCGCTCCAGATAAAAATTCCTGAATTCCATAGGAAATCGCCGCTATTGAGAAATTCCTGGGCTATCTCCAGCGAGGGCTTTTCAGTGAATGTTTTCACTTTTTTCACTTCCCCTTCGGTGCTGTTTTCAAACTGAATGTAGCCATATCCGGTATCGGGGCGGTTGGGCTGAATACCTAGGGTCACCAAGCTATTGGTCGAATCACAGTATTCTATCGCTTTCTTGATGCAAGCAGTAAATTCATCCTCCTTTTGAATGTAGTGGTCGGAAGAGGCGATTATAATATTGGCCTCCGGGTCTTTCCGAGAAATTTTGTAGCAGGCATAGGCAATACATGGTGCGGTGTTCCTTCGAGCCGGCTCCAGCAAAAGCTGGTGTTCGCCTATTTCTGGCAACTGCTCCAGCACCAGTTGGCGGTATTCTTCATTGGTCACCACGTATATGTTTTCCGCCGGACAGCTGTGTAGCAATCTGTCGAAGGTTTGTTGCAATAGGGTTCGCCCTATGCCAAGAATATCGAGAAACTGTTTGGGATATTTGGTGCGGCTCATAGGCCAGAAGCGACTGCCTATGCCACCGGCCATGATTACACTGTAGGTATGCGGATTGTTCATCAAGAATGATAGTTGGTAGGCGCGGCGAAAGTACGAAACTAAACGGGCCTACTCTTCAAGTTTTTCCACCGGAGTGTGGCTTTGAAAGAGAAATGATCGTCCATTGGCAATCTCTTCACACATCCAGCGAGTACGGCGTTTTTCCAAGATTCTGAATTTTCTTTTTCTAAAGGTAAACAGTGCGCCGACACCCAATTCAGCCACTTCGGTTTTCGATTCGTGCGGATGTAATGCACGGTATAGCTCTTTGTCTCTAATGGTACTTGATTTTGGAGCCTTCATGTGCCGCAAGATGAGCGGCACTACCTCCGGAGTAAAGGCTTTATCGTGAATCATTTCCATCACCATTTCACGGAAAACAAGCTTCCATTCTTTGCCATGCGGATTTATTTTTCGCCCATAGCGGTGGTAGGCCTGGTGGTGAGCCAGCTCGTGAATAAGGGTAAAAAGCATTCCATCTGCGCTCATGTCTCTGTTGAGCGAAATAGCGGGTCGCTGGCCGTTGTGTGCCGGACGAAAATCGCCCAACTTGCTCTGCCGCGCGCGGGTGATGTGCACATCCATGGGGTAAAGACTCAGGTAATGGCGTACAAATTCCCGCGCGTTTTCGGGAATCAAGTCGAGCAATGTGTCCATCAAACCAGCAACTGATAGGTGAGCAAGGCGCCCAGGTAGGCCATGGCGCCCATGAGCACAAACTGAATGGCGGGCCATTTCCATCCGCCCGATTCTCGTCGCATTACAGCAATGGTGCTCATGCATTGCAGGGCAAAAGCATAAAACACCATGAGCGAGAGGCCCATAGGCAGGTCGTATTGTTTCTTTCCACTAATGCTGTTGGTTTCGCTGGCCATTTTTTCGCGTATGCTGCGCGAGTCTTCAGGGTCGCTCACAGAAAAGATGGTGGCAAGCGTGCCCACAAATACTTCGCGCGCTGCAAAACTGGTGATAATGGCAATGCCTATTTTCCAGTCGTAGCCCAAGGGAGCAATGACCGGTTCTATTTTCCGACCCAAAATGCCTGCGTAGGAATATTCGAGTTTGTCGGACATAAAGGCGTCCCGAAGCTCAGGGGCAACTTCATCTTCTTGAGCGGTGCTGTATTTTTCGGTCAGATAGTCTTTGCTGCTACCAGGGCCATAACTACTTAAAAGCCACAGCAGAATGGATATGGCCACAATGATTTTACCCGCATCCCAAAGGAAGATGCGCACCTTTTCGAATATGTTGGTGATGGTGTTGCGCGGGTCCGGCCATTTGTAAGTAGGCAATTCGAGCATGAAAAAGCCTTCTTCCTTGGCCTTAATGGATTTGCTTAAGATGAATGCCAACACCAATCCCGCGATAATACCCAAGAAGTAAAGCCCCGCAAGTGTGACGCCTTGCGCGCTAAGTCCGAAAAAGTTTGTTGAAGAAGGAATGACCAAGGCAATCAGCAAGGTGTACACCGGCAGTCGGGCGCTGCAGCTCATCAGTGGTGTGATGAGCATAGTGATCAATCGGTCTTTTTGGTTCGATATACTTCGAGTGGCCATGATGGCGGGAATAGCGCATGCGAAGCCGCCAATAAGGGGAATAACGCTACGACCACTCAGCCCGAAATGGCGCATAAAGTAATCGAGCAGAAAACTAACTCGGGCCATATAGCCACTGTCTTCAAGCAGACTGATGAACAGAAAGAGAAAGGCGATTTGTGGTACAAAGACGATTACGCCGCTCAGTCCCGCCAAGATGCCATTGAGCAAAAGATCCGTTAGAAAACCAGAAGGCAAAGCCTCTTGTAAGTAGGCAATTAGGGTAGAAAATGAATATTCAATCCATTCCATTGGCAAGCTGGCCCACGAAAAAACCGACTGAAACATAAGGGTCATGATGCCTACAAAGAACAGAACGCCCCAGAGTGGATGAAGTAAAATGGCGTCCGTATGGTCGGTTAGGCTTCGGGCTTGTCCAGCGTCCTGAATGATTTTTCCTGAAATACTTTTCACTATTTCGTGGCGCTCCAAGGTTTCCCATATCTGCCACTTCATGGGGGCGTAGTCTATGGTCTTGAAGTAGCTGTCCAAAGCGTCTCGTTGCGCCTGGTTTTTATGGAAATAGGAAATTTGGCCGTAGTTGCACAACACCTGAAAGGCACCGTATTGGCTTTTGGCGCGCGAAATTTTCTGTACTTCTTCTGTGTATCCGTTCAGTTCAGCATTGAAGTTCAGCAAACTATTCCCAGGTTCCGGCAGGCCTTTACTGAGCAGTTTTTTCAGTTCGGCAATGGACCTTTTGTTCCTGCTATTCACTAAAATGGCCGGCACGCCAAATATTTCTTGAACCGCCACCATGTCTATTTTCATCCCTTTTTTGGCCGCCAGGTCCGACATGTTGAACACCAAGATGACCGGCACTTTCAAGTCCACTACCTGCGAGGCCAGATACAATCCTTTTTCGGGCGAAGAAGCATCTATGATTACGAGGGTAAGGTCGGGGTGATTGGGATGAATCGGATCGCAGAGTACGGAGTAGGAAACTTTTTCATCCAATGATTTAGGAAAGAGGCTATACATGCCGGGCAAATCGGTGATTTCCATCAGCACCCTTCCGTCGTGTCCTTCCACGGCGGTATGTCCGGTTTTTTTATCCACAGTCACCCCACTGAAGTTTCCCACCTTTTGGTTGAGACCCGTTAGGGCATTGAAAACTGTTGATTTTCCGCAGTTGGGGGTGCCAATCAGGGCAATTTTCCTCATGGCTCAATGGGTTTTACCTGCACTTTCTGCGCTTCATTTTTGCGCAAGGCAAGCGTTGTGTCGCCGTAGCGTATGGCAATAGGGTCGCCGTAGCTCGTCCGCTTAATCACTTTTATTGTTTTTCCGGGAATTAGTCCCATCTCCATAAGTTTGAGCGACAGGCTATCGTTGCCCAGCAATACCACGGTGGCGCTACTGCCCACCGCTAGCTGGTCAATGCTTGTAATTTCTGTGTTCGTACCATTTCGGTCCTTCATGTTCAGCGTCCTATTTCCCCGAAATCAAAGCGGATGAATGGTCTTGGGAGTTTTGCCCAAAAGTAGGACAATCGCAGTTTTTTTTGCCAGCAGCGCAAGCCGAAATTGCTAACAAAATGAATATGAACAGGCTGTGCAATAAAGCGCTCGATCTTCGTTTTTTGAAATGTATTTTCACCATTGAAACCTTAACTTAGCCAAAAATAGCTTTAATGAAGGTATTTTATCATATCGGCCGGTATTTCTTATTTCTTCTGCGGGTAATCAAGGTGCCTGACCGTTGGTCGGAGTTTTGGAAAGCCTGTGTTAAGGAGGTTTACGAATTGGGACTTAGTTCCATGGGAATCGTGATTTTCATTTCCATTTTTGTGGGCATGGTGGTGGCTTTGCAAATGGCCTTCAACATACAAGACTCTCCGCTCCTCGCCGACTATTATATCGGCTACACCACACGCGAGTCGCTCATTCTTGAGTTTTCGCCTACCATGATCAGCTTGATTCTCGCGGGAAAAGTGGGTTCGAGCATTGCTTCCAACCTGGGCACCATGCGCACTACCGAACAAATTGATGCCTTGGAGGTAATGGGTGTGAACAGTGCCAGTTATCTGGTGATGCCAAAAATTGTGGCCGGCGTATTTTTTAATCCATTTCTCATCACCCTGAGCATTTCTTTTGGCATTCTAGGCGGTTATTTGGCCGGCATCCTTACAGGAATGTGGTCGGGTACGGATTATTATATAGGCATTACGGATGAGTTTAGGGCTTACACTGTGGTGTATGCTTTAATCAAAACTGTGTTTTTCGCATTTCTAATAGCCAGTGTGGCCGCCTATCACGGATATCACACCAAGGGAGGCGCTATTGATGTGGGCCGTAGCAGCACGCAAGCTGTTGTTTTCTCTAGCATTTCTATCATTGTGCTCAACTATTTTCTCACACAGATAATGCTATGATAGAGGTAAAGAACTTGCGGAAATCATTCGGAGATTTAGAGGTGTTGAAAGGGATTGATTTCTCCTTTGAAAGGGGAAAGACCAATCTAATTATTGGACAGAGTGGCTCCGGTAAAACAGTTTTTATAAAATGCATGGTGGGACTTCACCAACCCGACGCGGGAGTGATTTCCTTCGACGGCGACAATATGCTCGAAATGAGTTATGAAGACCGGAAACAACTTAGGCAAAATATAGGCATGGTATTCCAAGGAGGCGCGCTTTTCGACAGCCTTACTGTTCAGGAAAATGTGATGTTTCCTATGAACTTGTTTTCGCAGAAATCGCTAGAGGAGAAGTTGGATCGCGTGAACTTCTGTTTGAAACGTGTGAACCTGGAAAATGTAAACCAACTGCTGCCTGCCGAGCTAAGTGGCGGCATGCAAAAGCGCGTAGCCATAGCCCGCGCCATAGTGATGGAGCCTAAGTATCTTTTTTGCGACGAGCCCAATTCCGGTCTGGACCCTAACACAGCCATAGTGATTGACAACCTTGTTCAGGAAATTACAGAGGAGTATCAGATTACCACAGTGATTAACACACACGACATGAACAGTGTGATGGAGATTGGGCAGAACATCATCTTCCTAAAGGATGGCTTAAAAGAATGGAGTGGCAACCGCGACGACCTCTTCGTTACTGAAGACGAGGAGCTCATTAACTTTGTTTTCAGCAGCCGACTGTTTAAGAAAGTTCGGGAAGTGGGCAGATAGGCCCATAAGCTGAATGAGAATAAAAAAAGCCGCCCATTTGGGCGGCTTTTTCATTATATAAAATGTGTAGCTTATTTCTTCACCACCATCTTGCGGGTAATGTTTTCGCCGTTGATGGTTAGCGTGTAGAAGTAGATTCCGTCAGCTAGTTTGTCGGCGCTAATGGTGGCCTTGTGGTTGCCGGCAGTTAGCATTCCCAGGTATTGGTTTTGTACCGTGCGTCCGCTCATATCGGTTACCATAAGGCTCACGTTTGCGCGGTTGTTCAGCACGAAATCAATAGTAGACATTGTGCTGAAAGGGTTTGGATAGTTGTCGCTTACACTGTTAAGTGCGCTTGGCAATTCTTCAACACTGATGTTGTCCTGGATGGTTACCTGAGCAGCAATGTTGATGTTTTGCATGAAATTTACGCCATCAATCCCTTGGTCAAAAGTTCCGTTTTGGTTGCAGTCATAGTAAAGATCTGCTCCATTGGCCGTAGGCAATAAGCCTGCTGAGGCATACTGCGTATAAAAACGGAAGCTGTTGGTAGCATAAAGGCTGGTTTCTGCTTTAGGTGTCGTTCCTACACATGGTCCGTTGGTAGCAAATCCGGCAACAATACCAAAAGTGTCAATAGAAGCACCGAAGTACTCTACAGTAACACCGAAAGGCTCAGTAACCTGAATGCCTGGTGCAACCGGGTAGAATGTGCTGTTCAACCAAGAAGCTGCGCTGTCAACAAATCCTGTCGTTGTGATATAGTCTTGTTGCCAAAGTACGGTGCTTGATGGACGACCTTGTGTAGTAAGGTCAACAATTTTCACACGCATGGTATCAGGCAGGCCTGAGTTGTTCTTGTGCCCAATTTGTAAGTACAAAGTGTCGATAGTCATGCTTACTACAGAAGTCCAAGGCATTTCAGAATTAGGATCGCCAAGGTCATCAACAATAAAAGGATAGGCTACAGTCACATACTTGAGTGATGAATCCTGTTGTGTGTAGTTAAAACTGTTTCTCCAGATAAACTGTGAATAATTGTTGCTGCCATACAATTCTGATTCGGCACCACCATACCAAATAACCATTTCTGTAATTCCGCGGGTAAGGCTATTTCCCGGTTTGCTACCATCATGAATCGGTGTGTACAACTCAGTGGTAGGAATCATTTGGCCGAAGGCCATGGTCGTAAAAACGACAAAAGATGCTAGTAAAATGTTTCTTTTCATTTCTCGATTTATTGATTAAAAAGTTGGCAAATATACCCCTCAAAGTCTTTGGTTGTATATCTCGCTTATAAGCTCATGTTAAACATGGATGTTTTTAAGCATTTGCGTGCTCATTCATATAGCTTTCTATAGGTTCGCATGAACAAACCAAGTTTCTGTCTCCATATGCTTGGTCAATCCTACGGATAGAAGGCCAGAACTTGTTTTCGTGAATCCAATGTAGCGGATAGGCTGCCTTTTTCCTCGAATATGGCATGTTCCATTCGTCTGAGGTAATCATTTCCAATGTATGTGGCGAATTCACCAACACATTGTTGTCTTGTGTGAATTGTCCGGCCTCTATCTCATCCATCTCTTTCTTGATCATGAGCAGCGTGTCGCAAAAGCGGTCTAGCTCGGCCAATCCTTCGCTTTCCGTTGGTTCTATCATTAGGGTGCCTGCTACCGGGAAAGAAACTGTTGGTGCGTGAAAGCCATAGTCCATTAGTCTCTTGGCTATGTCGGTCACATCCACACCTGTGGTTTTCTTAAATGGACGCGGGTCCACAATCATCTCATGTGCGCATCTGCCTTTTTCGCCGGTGTAGAGTATTGGGAACTCCTTCTCCAATCGGCTCTTCATGTAGTTGGCATTTACTATGGCAAAAACGGTTGAATCTTTCAATCCTTTAGCGCCCAGCATGCGGATGTAGGCATAGGAAATAAGTAGAATAAGTCCTGATCCCCAAGGCGCCGCCGAAACAGCGTTGATGGCTTTGTTGCCGCCTGTGGCCACCACAGGATTGGTAGGCAGGAATGGAGCCAGGTGAGCAGCCACACAAATAGGGCCCATGCCGGGGCCTCCTCCGCCATGCGGAATGGCAAAGGTCTTATGCAAGTTGAGGTGGCAAACGTCGGCGCCAATTCTTCCGGGGCTGGTTAGCCCCACTTGCGCATTCATATTTGCTCCGTCCATATACACTTGTCCGCCATGCTGGTGGATAATGGCCGTAATGTCTTTTACACTGGCTTCGAAAACACCATGCGTTGATGGGTAGGTGATCATCAGGCAGGACAGGTTTTCACTGTATTTCTCTGCTTTGGCTTTCAAATCTTCCACATCAATGTTTCCGCGCTCGTCGCAAGCCACTACCACTACTTCCATGCCCGCCATTACTGCAGAGGCCGGGTTGGTGCCATGCGCACTGGATGGGATCAACGAAATATTCCTATGAAAATCGCCACGAGAATGGTGGAAGGCGCGTATCACCATCAGCCCGGCATACTCGCCCTGTGCGCCCGAATTAGGCTGTAAAGAGGTTGCGGCAAAACCGGTGATTTCCGCCAGGTATTTCTCCATTTCAGAAAATACTTGCTGATATCCTGCGGCTTGGTCTTTTGGTGCAAATGGGTGAATATTCGCCCATTTTGGCCAGCTCAAAGGAATCATCTCGCTGGCTGCATTCAACTTCATGGTGCAAGACCCCAAAGCAATCATGCTATGGTTGAGCGAGAGGTCTTTGCGCTCCAATTTTTTTATGTAGCGCATCATGTCGCTTTCTGAGCGGTAGCTGTTAAACACGCCTTGCTTCAAAAAGTCGCTTTTGCGTTTTACCGAGTCAGCTATTTTTAATGCAGCCGTTTCTTGATTTATGGCGCTTTTTCCTTGCGCGGAGGCAAACACGTCCAACAATTCTTGCACATCTGCATTCCCCACCAATTCGTTTAGGCTAATGCAAACGGTGCTTTCATCCACATACCACATATTGATACCTGCTTTTTCGGCGTGCTCGCGCAGCTTGCTTGCCGAAAGACCGTTCAGAGAAATATGAATGGTGTCGAAATAGCTGTGGTTGTTCTGTTTGTGTCCCAAAGCCGCCAGACCTTTTTCTAAACTTGTTGCAGCAAGGTGGATGTCTTCGGCAATTTTTTTCAATCCTTTCGGTCCGTGGTACACGCCGTACATGCCGGCCATTACAGCCAACAGCACCTGCGCGGTACAAATATTAGAGGTGGCCTTATCGCGCTTGATGTGTTGTTCGCGGGTTTGTAGCGCCATGCGCAGTGCGGGTTTTCCGTCGGTGTCCACCGAAACGCCAATGATGCGTCCCGGAATGTGGCGCTTGTATTCGTCGTGGGTGGCAAAGTAGGCCGCATGCGGACCACCATAACCCATAGGGATGCCAAAGCGCTGTGTGGTGCCAAGCACCGCATCTGCGCCCCATTCGCCGGGAGGTGTGAGCAGTGCAAGGCTTAGCAAATCGGCAGCTACGGCCACTTGAATTTCGTGTGCTTTGCAATTTTCTACAAAGCCGCGGTAGTCGTTTGCTTCGCCGTATTTGTTCGGGTATTGCACGATAGCGCCAAAGAATTCTGGGCCAGGATTGAAATTTTTGAAATCGCCGAAAACCAGTTCCACTCCTATTGGTGTGGCGCGGGTAATGAGCACATCAATGGTTTGTGGGTACAGATTTTCATCCACGAAAAACTTAACGGCTCCTGTTTTGGCTTTTTCGCGACTGCGGGCAGCAAGAAACATGCTTACTGCTTCTCCGGCGGCGGTGCCTTCGTCTAGAAGTGAGGCGTTGGCTATTTCCATTCCGGTAAGTTCCATCACCATGGTTTGGAAGTTGAGAAGCGCCTCCAGGCGTCCTTGCGCAATCTCCGCTTGATAGGGCGTGTAGGCTGTGTACCATCCCGGGTTTTCGAGAATATTTCTTTGAATGACGGCAGGCATGTGCGTGCCGTGGTAGCCCAGGCCTATGTATGACTTGTTGATTTTGTTTTTGTCGCTTAAAGATGCGATATGGTCCTGGAAAACCTTTTCGCTCATGGCTTCCGGTAGGTTCAGATCCCGTTCCAGTCGAATGCCATCCGGAAGTGTTTCGTAAATGAGTTGATCTACACTATCCACACCAATGGTGGAGAGTATTTTTTGCATGTCTTCTTTTCCGGGGCCTATGTGTCTACTGGCGAAAGAACCTATATTCATGAATCAAATTTTAGATGATAACTTCTTGGAAAGCCTCTTAAAAGGCCGCACAAATTTATACTTTTCCCCTGCAGGAAATATGATTTTCGCAGCCCTTAAAATGAGATCATGAGGCCTTTTGTTCACGCCTTTTTTACGGCTTTGGTAAATAGCAATTTGTGGATGGCCATGGGCGCTGCTTCGCTCACTGCGGCTACCCAGGTGGTGCTTGGAATCTGGCAATGGCAAGTGCCACTCTTTGTGCTCTTTACAACAGTGCCCGCCTACTACTATATGCGATTGATGAAATGGATGGCGGCACCGCAGTTTCGAAATGGTGATTTGTATGAATGGGTAAAGGCGCACCACAAACCATTGATGCGCTTCAATTTTCTGATGACTTTGGGCGCCTTGTGGACATTTTCTCAGTTGAATTTGAATGCAAAATTGGCGCTCATTGTTCCGGCACTCTTGGTGTTATTTTATAGCTTTCCTTCTCGTGGGCGCAATGTGGGAATAAGGCAAATTCCCGGAATAAAGCTGTGGCTTATTTCGCTGCTTTTGGTTTTTATCACCGTGGCGTTGCCAGCCATTGCTGCCGGGGCGGAAATGACACAAGACCTAGTAGTGCATGCCTTGCAACGTCTGTTTTTTGTCATGGCCGTGGCCATAGCCTTCGATATTCGTGATGTAGAATCCGATACGCCCGAAATGAAGACCATTCCTCAGCTTTTTGGTGTGCAAGGGAGTCGGCTCATTGCTTTTTCGCTCTTGGCGCTCTACGACATTAGCCTGCTTATCCAGTTTTTTAACGGTTCGTTCATTAGTCTTCCGGAGCTAGTAGCTCTCGTTGTTCCTTCAGAAATGGCAGCACTGCTCATTTTCTTTCTGGCACAGCCTCGATCTTCTTTGTTTTACAGCTTATGGATGGACGCCGCCTTGGTCGTTTGGTTTCCACTGCTCTATTTGTCCTCCCTAATTTAGCCTGCGATTAAAATCATCTTTCAAGAGCGCTTTGCTTTTCTATTTTTGAACCCTAATATTCCCGCTATGCGCTTCGATTTCAGCCTTGATTTTGCCAGAAAAATGGACGCGGAT
>CAZBBV010000026.1:0-11556 GCA_964490025.1 uncultured Cryomorphaceae bacterium
CCGGGGGCGCGCCCCCAAAAGGCTTGTATTTCATTGCCTTAGGTGTTAGGTTAGGAATTTATTTGAACTAAAACTGCGTTGGAAATCAATTTCGAACTTCATTTTAGTGTGGCTAATGTAACTTTTATGACAATCGCCTCAAAGCATTTTCCTCGTCGACTTTTTTCTAATATCACAGTTCTGAGATTCCACTAGAGAAAAGTGATTGAGGAATTTATGTTGAAATATCTATTAGATGCTTCATGATCCTGACCGTGTTTCAGGACAGCATGTCTTAAGGAATGGTATGTGGAATACGGCAATGTCAAAAAACATTCAAAAAAAAACCGCCGGAGATTTTCCGGCGGTTTCTATTATTTAGTGGGCTTCTTCTCCGTCTTTCAGCGGAACGGTCTGCGGCACAAAATCCTCATCCATTCCGGGCTTGCTGTAGTCGTAGGCCCAGCGGTGTACTTCCGGTATTTCGCCCGGCCAGTTGCCATGTATGTGCTCCACAGGTGTGGTCCACTCCAGGGTGTTGCTGCGCCATGGGTTTTGCGTGGCTTTTGGTCCGCGGTATATGCTATACACGTAGTTGAACAAGAAGATGGCTTGCGCTACCGCACCCAATATGGCGAAGGCCGTTACCAACACGTTGATGTCGGTGAGCGAATCGAACATTGGGAAAGCGGTGTTGCTGTAGTAGCGGCGTGGCAAGCCGGCCAATCCCAGGAAGTGCATGGGGAAGAACACACCATAAGCACTCACAAAGGTGAGCCAGAAGTGCCAGTAGCCCATTTTTTTGTTCAAGCGGCGGCCATACATTTTCGGAAACCAATGGTAGATGCCGGCAAACATGCCGAACACCGCGCTAAGTCCCATTACAATATGGAAGTGCGCCACTACAAAGTAGGTGTCATGCACGTTGATGTCTAGTGCGCTATCGCCCAGAATAAGTCCGGTAAGACCACCCGAAATAAAGGTGGATACCAAGCCAATGCTGAACAACATGGCGGGAGTAAACTGTATGTTTCCTTTCCAAAGGGTGGTGAGGTAGTTGAACACCTTTACCGCCGAAGGAATAGCAATCAATAGCGTGGTGAAGGTAAACACCGAACCGAGGAATGGATTCATCCCGGTCATAAACATGTGGTGGCCCCACACAATGAACGACAAGAAAGCAATGGCGAGAATGGAGCCCACCATGGCGCGGTATCCGAAAATGGGCTTGCGCGAGCTGGTAGATATTACCTCAGAGGTAATACCCAAAGCCGGAAGCAACACGATATACACCTCCGGGTGGCCCAGGAACCAGAACAAGTGCTGGAACAGAATGGGGCTACCGCCACTGTTGGCTAGCACCTCGCCTTGAATCATGATGTCCGATAGGTAGAAGCTGGTGCCGAAACTTCTATCAAAAAGAAGCAACAAAGCGGCAGAGAGCAACACCGGGAAAGAAAGCACACCCAAGATGGCCGTTACGAAAAACGCCCAGATGGTAAGCGGCAGGCGGGTCATGCTCATGCCTTTGGTGCGCAGGTTCAGCACGGTTACGATATAGTTCAATGCGCCTAAGAGTGAAGAGGCGATAAAGAGGGTCATGCTCACCAACCAAAGGGTCATACCTGCACCCGATCCCGGGATGGCTTGTGGAAGTGCGCTCAGCGGCGGATAAATGGTCCATCCGGCAGAGGCAGGCCCGCTGGTAACGAAGAGCGAAACAATCATTACAATACTAGAAGCGAAGAAAAACCAATAGCTAAGCATGTTCAGGAATCCTGAGGCCATATCGCGCGCTCCGATTTGCAATGGAATGAGTAGGTTCGAGAAAGTACCGCTCAAACCGGCGGTAAGCACGAAGAATACCATGATGGTACCGTGAATGGTCACTAGTGCCAAGTAGATGTTGGGATCCATTACGCCACCCGGCGCCCATTTGCCCAAAAGGGCTTCGAGAATCGGGAAGGGTTGTTCTGGATATGCCAATTGCAAACGGAACAAAACAGACATCATCATAGCAATGACTCCCATAATCATCCCTGTAATGAGGAACTGCTTGGAGATCATTTTATGGTCCATGGTGAAGACATACTTCGAGAAGAAGTTTTCTTCGTGGTGGTGGTCGTGGTCGTGATGAGCGTCGTGAGCGTGATCGTGAGCCATGTTATTCTTTTATTGTCCTATTAGTGGTGTTCTTAACTATTCTTCAGTCTTCAAAGGCTTCTGTTCGGCCAGCCAGGTGTTGTATTCTTCCTGGGTTTCTACAATTACCGTCATCTGCATGTTGTAGTGTGCCGATCCGCAAATCTTGTTGCACAGCAGAATGTAGTCGAAGGCTTCGTTGCCTGTTTCCTGGCGCATTTCTGCGGTGGTTTTGGTTGGGGTAAAGGCAAACTGTGTGGTCATTCCCGGTACGCAGTTCATTTGCACACGAAAGTGCGGAAGGTATGCCGAGTGGATCACATCCTGCGAGCGGAACTTGAGCAAGTAGGGCTTGCCTACCACAATGTGCATCTCTCCGCGCACGAGCATATCGTCATCTCCGGCAGGATCCAATGGATTCACTCCTACCATGTTCACACCTTCTATGTTGCGCACATTGGCTTCGCCCAGGGTTTTGTCCATCCCCGAATACCGGGCTGTCCAGTCGAATTGGCGGGCATATAGTTCAATTTCTTCGCTTTCATCAGTTGCTGCATACATGGTGCTGCTCCAGGTGCTTAGTCCATATGCAATAAGGGCTGTAAGTACAACCGCCGGAATAGAAGTCCAGATAAGCTCCAGTTTGTTGTTGTGCGATACATAAGCGGCGCGATTGCCCTTGCGTCCTCTGTATTTGTAGGCAAAATAGAACAACAAAGGCTGGGTAATGAAGAAAACCACCAGGATCAATCCCATGGTCACTGCCATCAGGCTGTCAATCTGAGCTCCGTGTATGGATGAAGCCGCCGGGAGTAAAAGATCCCCCCAGGCAATCCACGACCAAATGAAGCTACCCATCATGAAAATCATGAAAAGCAACATCAACATGCCCTGGTTGGAGTTGTCTTCGTCCGTAATGCTGGTTGAATCGCCGCCTCGCAATGTGCTGGTCAATTCCAAAATACGTACAACCTGTACTATGGAAATGATGAGTAGGAGTCCGGCAAGAATGATCAATAGGTTCGCCATTTCAGTTCAAATATTAGATATGGTGGTATTTACTTTCTTTCAACATTGGGTGATTTTCCTGCACCAATGGCGCTTTGCTAAGAGTGCGGAATAGAACCAGAATAAAGGCTCCAATAAAGGCTATCAATGCACCAAGTTCAGCGGCACCTATTCCCCAATTCCCTTTCACCGTTCCAGGCATTATCATCACATAAAAATCGAGCCAGTGACCGAGCAAAATGATACTACCCACAAATAGGATAAGCCCCTGAACACGCTTGGCATCTCTGCTCATTAAAACCAAAATGGGCATAATGAAGTTCAGGAAGAGCATCAAAAAGAAGGGCACTTTGTATTGGTCAAAACGCGCCATGTAGTAGGTCACCTCTTCAGGAATGTTTGCATACCAAATGAGCATAAACTGCGAGAACCACAGGTAGGTCCAGAAAATGGAGAAGGCAAACATGAACTTACCAAGATCGTGAAGGTGGTTTTCATTCACATTCGGCAAGTAGCCTTTTCCTTTCAGGTAAACGGTGGTCATGGCAATAACGGTAACTGCGCTCACGAAGAAGCTGGCGAAAACGTACCAGCCAAACAAGGTGCTGAACCAGTGGGTGTCAATGCTCATAATCCAGTCCCAAGCCGCAGTAGATGAGGTCACAGCAAAGAACACCAGGAAGATGGCCGAATATTTAATGGCCTTCTTGTAGTTGTGCGTTCCGCCTTCGGAATCTTCCTTAAGCGAAAGCCTGCGAAGCACACGCCAGCCCAAATACCAACCCAAGAGGTAGATAATGGCTCGCAACATGAAGAAAGGGAAATTCAAGTAACCGGTTTTTCCGGCAATTATGCTGTCGTAGTGTGGGTTGGCAATAACTTCTTCTGCACTTTTTTCAGAATACTGATCGGCATACATGTGGTGTGCAGCCTCCTCAGCATGCGCATCTCCATGGTGGTCGTCGGCATGGGCATCAGTCGCGGGATGGTGCATGTGTGATTCATAGTCGCGCAATTCACCAACACTTACTTCCTCTGTGGTAATGAAGGTGTCCATCCAGTGATAAAGGTGGTTTTTATGCAAGCCACCGGCTACAAAAACAATCAGTAGAATAACACCGGCGTAAGGCAAAAAAGAGCCCGTGCCTTGCATCACGCGAAGTATCCCTGCAGACCAACCGGCTTGCGCTGCGTATTGAATGGCCAAAAAGAAAATCCCTCCCAGTGAGATGGCCATAAAGAAAAAGCTATTGTGCAACAGGCTTGCCCATCCACGGTCGGGACTGCTGATGAATCCGATAACGAACAGGATCAATCCCACCGCTATCATCAGCAGAGCCAGGTTTTTAGTTTTTGTAGGCGTAGTAAACATTGTATTAGTTTTACGAGGTCCTTTAATTACTTTTTCTCCAATTCAGCCTTCAAGTACATCACATACTCTATTACTTTCCAGCGTTCTTCATAGGTCATTTGTGAAGCATGGCTACCCATCACACCTTTACCGTAATACATTACATGATAAGTGCTTCCGGCGGTAATGGCTCTTCCCGGGTCATTATATGCAGGAACACCCAAAATCTTATCTAACTTAACAAGTTGTCCCTGACCATCTCCCAATTCGCCATGGCAATGCGTACAGAAGTAGCCGTACAATTGCTTGCCTTCGGCCAGTAGTTTTTCATCCGCTGTAAAAGGGCTTTTCAATTCAGCCTTAGCCGCATCATAGCCTTCTTGTGTGTTGGGGTAATCGTATTGCACGTAACCCCGAGCAATGGTTCCCTTCACCGGATCCATGGCCGATTTACCGTCGGCGGTAATGCCGCTGGCAGAGTAGGTTTCGTAAGAAGGTGAACGGTACATATCGGGCATAAACTCATAACCCGGCTTGGTGGCACCTCTATCGCACGAAGTCAGCACTAGAGTGGCTGCGGCTGCGAATGCTGTCAGGTAGGTAAAAGCTCTTTTCATCATGCGCTTTCTTTTTCACTTATTTCAATAGCTCCTGAAGACTGAAGCAGTTCTTTAATCTTTTCCGTATCGCCTTCTGCTTCTATCTCCACAAGAAATTTGTCATCAGTCGTTCGCGGATCGGGGTTCATGGCCGCACGTCCGGGATACATGCCATTGCGCACCAAAAAGGAGATCACCATGAGATGGCCTGCAAACAACACCGTACATTCGAAAATAATGGGAACAAAGGCAGGCATGTTCTCAAACCATGTGAAGCTTGGCTTACCACCTATGTTTTGTTGCCAATCTACTACCATCATGTAGTAGGTCATAAGAATGGCGAAGGTAAGACCTACCAAGCCATAGAGAAATGCCGCAATAGCCAATCGGGTTGGTGGAAGACCCAAAGCGTGGTCTAGTCCGTGAACCGGAAAGGGTGTGTACACTTCTTTAATTCGAATTCCGTTACCACGCAAATTCTTGACGCCTTGCATTAGCACGTCGTCGTCGTCAAACAATCCATGAATCACCTTCTTACTCATGAGTGGTGTTTTTTATGTTGTGAACCTGATGTTTTTACAATGGTCTTCATCTCCGCCTGGGCAATTACCGGGAATGTGCGGCTGTAGAGCAAGAAAAGCACGAAGAAGAAACCAATGGTGCCTACGAAGAAGCCTACGTCTACAAAGCTTGGCGAGAACATACTCCAGCTCGAAGGCAAATAATCGCGGTGAAGCGAGGTAACGATAATTACGAAGCGCTCGAACCACATGCCAATATTCACCACAATAGAAAGGACAAAGGTGAAAGGAATGCTTGTTCTCAATTTCTTAAACCACATGAGCTGCGGTGAAATCACATTGCAGGTCATCATGCTCCAATAAGCCCACCAATAAGGCCCGGTGGCGCGATTCAGGAAAGCATATTGCTCATATTCCACCCCGCTATACCAGGCAATGAAGAGCTCAGTGAGGTAGGCAACGCCTACAATTGATCCCGTGAGCATAATCACGATATTCATCATCTCAATGTGCTGGCGGGTAATGTAATGCTCCAAGCTGACCACTTTTCGCACAATAATGAGTAGGGTTTGCACCATAGCAAAGCCTGAGAAGATGGCCCCGGCCACAAAATAGGGCGGGAAAATGGTGGTATGCCAACCCGGTATGACTGAAGTTGCAAAGTCCATGGATACAATGGTGTGTACAGAAAGTACCAGAGGCGTGGCCAAACCGGCCAATACCAACGACATTTCTTCAAAGCGCTGCCAGTGCTTGGCTTTTCCACCCCAACCGAAACTTAGAATCGTATAAATTTTCTTGGCCATTGGTTTTACCGCACGGTCGCGAATCATGGCGAAGTCGGGAATAAGACCCATATACCAGAACACCAATGAAATGGTGAGGTAGGTAGAGATCGCAAAAACGTCCCAGAGTAGTGGTGAGTTAAAGTTTACCCACAGCGATCCGAATGCATTCGGAATGGGCATTACATAGTAAGCTAGCCACACACGCCCCATGTGAAATAGTGGGAACATACCGGCTTGCATTACTGAGAAAATGGTCATGGCCTCCGCAGAGCGGTTGATGGACATTCTCCATTTCTGACGAAACAACAATAGAATGGCTGAAATCAGGGTTCCGGCGTGGCCAATTCCTACCCACCACACGAAGTTGGTAATATCCCATGCCCAACCTACAGTTTTATTCAAGCCCCAAGCGCCGATTCCCACGCCCACTGTGTAAGACACGCTACCAACTCCCCATAGGAAGGCGATCATTGCCAAACTGAATACTATCCACCACTGTTTATTTGCTTTTCCTTCTATTGGGCGCGCCACATCTACCGTGATGTCGTGGTAAGACTTATCTCCGGTAATTAATGGCTCGCGAACAGGTGATTCGTAATGCATACCTATATTGCTTTACTCTTTAGTTAGGCTAATTTATTTCTCACTTTGGTCTGGTAGAATACCGAAGGCTTGGTGCCCACTTCTTCCAACAAGTAGTATCTGCGCGGTTCGTGTTTCAATTGGGCCACTTGGCTCTTCTCGTCATTTACGTCGCCAAAAATAATGGCTCCTGTGCCGCAGGCGCTCGAACAAGCAGTTTGGATATCGCCGTCTTTCACCGGACGACCTTCACGCTTGGCTTCCAACTTACCCAGCTGAATACGTTGAATACACATGCTGCACTTTTCCATTACCCCACGGGCACGAACGGTTACATCAGGGTTCAACACCATCTTGCCCAAATCGTCATTCATGTTGAAATCGAAAGCGCCGTTTTCAGAATAAGTGAACCAGTTAAAACGACGTACTTTATACGGACAGTTGTTTGCGCAATACCTGGTACCGATACAGCGGTTGTAGGCCATGTGGTTCAGACCCTCCGAACTGTGGCTGGTAGCTGCTACCGGGCAAACCGTTTCGCATGGTGCATGGTTACAGTGTTGACACATAATCGGTTGGAATACTACCTCCGGCGATTCGGAGGCCACTTCCATTTTAAGATTCATCTCGCGATAGCCTACGCCATTTTCCTCTGCCACTTCCTCAGTCATATCGCTTGAGTAGTAGCGGTCAATGCGGATCCAGTGCATATCGCGGTGCTTGCGCACTTCTTCTTTTCCTACTACAGGAACATTGTTTTCTGCCTGACAGGCTACCACACAGGCACCACAACCAATACAGTTGTTCAGGTCCATGCTTAGGTTCCACCAATGGCCGGTCTCTTTGTCGAAGTCTTGCCAAAGGTCTACCTGCGAAGCGGGTTTTTTTCCTTTGTGTGTTTCAAACATCACATCAGGGTTTCCGCTCTTCGGATCGTTGATGTAGTTCGCCAGTGTTGTTTCTTTAACAATGCTGCGTCCCATCATGGTGTGGTGCAACTGTATGCAAGCAAAGCCATGCATGCCGTCACCTTTCGCAGCGCTTACGTCCATTACTTGAGACGAACCCTTATATAAAGGATAAGCATTTACCCCTACGCCATCACCAGCCTTGCCGGCCATGGTGCGGCCATAGCCCAATGCCAATCCAAATGTTCCTCTGGCCTGACCTGGTTGTATCAATACCGGAACATACTCAATGGTCACATCTCCCATGGTGAGGGTTACGTACGAACCGTTGAGTGCTCCGTTCGATTCATTTTCGTTCACAAAGCCCAACTCGCGTGCATCACTGGCATTTACCGTTAGGTAGTTGTCCCACGAAGTACGGGTAATTGGATCAGGCATTTCCTGCAACCAAGGGTTGTTGGCTTCGTAGCCTTCGCCCATACCCGTTTTAGTGTAGAGCTGCAGTTCGAAAGCGCCGCCCTTCATGGCGGCAATGGCATTTGCCGCAGCACTCAAATCCAACGAAGCCGGTGTTGGGGTTGCGCCGGTTCCATTCTCAAAAACACCATCATGCAGGGCTGTTGACCATGATACTTCAATAGGTAAATTGGCGCTCCAGAAGCTGCCTAAATAGCTTGCGTAATCAGCACCATTGTCGGTCCATGCCAATAGGCAATCGGCCAACTGACGTGAATTGAATATTTTCTGAATAGCCGGTTGTTGCAGGCTATAACTGCCTTCCACAGGCATGTGGTCGCCCCACGACTCGAGGTAGTGGCTCAAAGGCAATTGATACACTGATTTTGCACAGGTTTCATCCAAACGATCAGACAGACTAATGGTGGTTCCCACTTTCGCCATTCCAGCTTCAAATCCTGCGGCGTCATGACAAGTGTAAAGCGGATTCACATCAGCCATCACCAAGGCGCCTACCTTTCCGGCATTCATTTCGGCGATAAGTCCTTTTACTTCTGCGTGATTTCCTTGGGCAATCATGGTCGCGTTGTTCATGTCCATGGTGCTGCCATACGACTCCAGCATCTGGTTGATGGCAATTACCACCTTTTGTACATCCATGTTGTCTGAACCACACACCACAATGGCCTTTCCTGTGGCGGCCATCAATTCTTTGGCTACGGCCTTAATCTCATCATTCAATGGTGCATTCACCGGGTAGGTACTTGCCCCTTTGGCTCCTGCAATTTCATTATAAAGTGCCAAGGCCACCTTGCCCAATTCAGAGGGCTTTATCATGTGACGCAGGTCTGCATTTGCGCCACTAATTGATAGAATGCTTTCAAACTGAATGTGGCGGTTCATTTTGCCAACATTCGGATTGCGTCCTTGAATATAGTCGGTGCTGTAGCCTAGGTTTATCCATTCGCCTAAGAAATCGGCTGAGAGGCTCACAATCACATCCGCCTTGTCGAAATGCAGGGTAGGCAAAGCTCTTTTTCCAAAAGCTTCTTTGTTGGCGTCCAATATGGCGTCGTAGCCCACCGCGTCGTATTGATAATGACGAGCGGTAGCATATTTCCCTTTGAAATCTTCAATCAATTTACTCAACGAAGGACTAATCACCGTCCCCGTCAGAAGGGCTATTTCTTTTCCGGCGTTGGCGGCTTTAGCCAGTTCGCTTTTAATCCCTGCATCCGCATCCGCCCACGAAAGGCTGTTGCCCTCCATCATGGGTCCTTGCAAGCGGCCGCTATCGTAGAGCGACAGAACCGAACCTTGAACCCTTGCAGAAGTGTTTGGGTTCACTTTGCTCAGCGCGTTTGGCTCCAATTTTATCGGGCGCCCTTCGCGGGTCTTCACCAACACACTGGCGTACTCATTCCCTCTGAAAAAAGTGCTGGCATAATAATTAGGAACGCCGGGAACTATAGAATCCGGCTTTATCACATACGGAATGGACTTAACCACCGGAGCCTCACAGGCCGCAAGTGTTGCTGCCGCTGTGCTGAAGCCCATAAACTTAAGGAAGTCGCGACGTGAGGTTTTGGATTCACCCAATTTCTCATTGCCTAAAAAGTCGGCGGTAGGCATTTCTTCTGCAAACTCATTTGCAGCAAGGTTTTCCACCATCACCGGACTTTCCAGTTCAGCAATTCCTTTCCAATATTTTTTTTCTGTAGCCATAGTCAAAAAGCTTCTGATTCTGCCTTCTTAAATCGATTAATTAATAGTGGCATTTACCACATTCCAAACCACCGATTTTGGATACGGTAATTTTCTCGCCTTTGTATTGCTCGGCAAGCTGAGCGTGCAATTTGTCGTAGTACTCGTTGCCCTTCATTTTCACCTCCGTTTCGCGGTGGCAATTGATGCACCAGCCCATGGTAAGCGGCGAAAACTGATACACCTCATCCATTTCCTGAACCGGACCGTGGCAAGTTTGGCACTCTACTCCACCGGCAGTTACGTGTTGCGAATGGTTGAAATAGGCCAAATCAGGCAAATTGTGAATGCGTACCCACTCAATGGGTTTTTGCTCATATTCTGCGATATACTCGCGCTTCTCCACATCCCAACCAATGGCGGCATATATTTTTTGAATTTCTTGTGTGCCGGCTTCTGTACGTCCTTCGGCCACATACATGTGGCAGTTCATACACACATTGGCGGAAGGAATTCCGGAATGCTTGCTGTGACGCGCGCTGCTATGGCAATAGTTACAGTCGATTTGATTGTCGCCGGCGTGAATCTTATGAGAGAAATTGATGGGCTGATGTGGCTGATAATTTTGCTCAACATTGATAGCAAGCATTCCCTGCCACAATAGATTGAGGGCCACAATCACCAGCACAATTACGCTGATTACTACTGCGCGACTATTCTTCCAGTAATAAGAAAACGCAAGCTGAATGTCTTCGCTCAAACTCAATGGCTTATTACCACGAAGCTGTATGAGCATGTTCTTGATTCGAACAAGAATAAATATGATAAGAGCAAGGAAAATGCTCAATCCGATAAGCACGGTTTGAAGGCTCACGGCAGGACCTGCAACCGGAGCTGCGCCCGGGGCGGTCACACCGTCGGCAGGCGCTGGAGCCGGGGCGTTTATTGCTGCCCATTCTTGGTCAACATAAGCCAGCATAGAGCGGATTTCGTCATCAGAAAACTGGGGGAACGCCGTCATGGGCGAGCCATTGTACTCGTTGAAAATGGCAATGGCATCTGCGTCACCGCTTTCGCGCAACTCTTGGTTGTTGCGTATCCAGCGAAGGAGCCATTCTTCCGAACGGCGCTCGGAAACTCCGCCTAGTGCAGGACCAACCAGTCGTTTGTCAATTTTGTGGCAAGCAGCACAATTCTGCTTGTACAATTTTTCTCCCTTGGTTACGTCAATAGCATCTTGCCCGGCAGCTTGAAAAGCCATCATCAGAGCAAGTATAATAGTAAGCGTAACGCGGAGAATCGGGGTAAGTAGTTTTCGCATCATATGTAGCAAGTGACAATTCAACGGCTTTTGTCGCGAGCAAAAATAAACCTTAAACTATTTTTCAGGCTCCATGCCCTACGATAAGTTATAATTTATATATGTTCTAAATAAGCTTGAATATTGCGACTTTGGTAGAATCTTTGGCTTTACTTTGTCGCGCAATGTAATCGGATTTTCCATGAAAACAGCAGTCA
>CAZBBV010000027.1:0-9452 GCA_964490025.1 uncultured Cryomorphaceae bacterium
GAATCCTGTGTTTTTTGGCAGTGCGGTAAACAACTTTGGCGTGCGCGAGTTGCTCGATTGCTTTGTGGACATTGCCCCCCACCCGGGCCCCAGCCTAACAGACGAGCGCATTGTGGAACCACAGGAAAAAGCCTTCTCGGGTTTTGTGTTTAAGATTCACGCCAACATGGACCCCAAGCACCGCGACAGGCTGGCTTTTGTGAAAATTTGCTCAGGAATTTTCCAGCGGAACACGAACTACAAGCACGTGCGACTGGACCGCAGCCTGAAATTCTCCAGCCCCACATCCTTCATGGCCGATAAAAAATCGATCATTGACGAGGCCTTTCCGGGCGATATTGTGGGCTTGCACGACACGGGAAATTTCAAAATAGGTGACTCGCTCACCGAAGGCGAAGACCTGCACTTCACGGGCATTCCGAGCTTCTCTCCTGAGTTTTTCAAAAGTGTAGAAAACGCCGATCCAATGAAAACCAAGCAACTGAACAAGGGCGTAGACCAGCTGATGGACGAAGGTGTGGCGCAGCTTTTCACCATGGAGATGAACGGCAAGAAAATCATTGGCACCGTGGGTCCGCTACAGTTTGAGGTGATAGAGTATCGCCTAAAGCATGAATACAGCGCCAGCGTACGTTTTGAGCCGGTGCAGGTGCATAAGGCCGTGTGGGTGGAATGCTCCGACAAAAAAGTGCTCGAAGAATTCAAGAAATTCAAGTACCGCAACCTGGCGCACGACAAGCACGGACGACTCGTATTTTTGGCCGATAGCGCCTTTGCCCTACAAATGACGCAGGACAAATTCCCACAGATAAAATTCCATTTCAAAAGCGAGTTTTAGAATGACCGCGACTACCCAACTTGGACTGAAAGAGAACTGGAAACAGTTTTCGCTTTTGGTCTTGGTCAATGCCTTTGTTGGGGGCATGGTGGGTATTGAGCGTTCCATTTTTCCGCGCTTTGCCGAAAGTGTCTTTTCGGTAAGCAGCTACACCGCCGTGCTCTCCTTCATTGCTGCTTTTGGTATTGCGAAAGCCATAAGCAACTATTACACAGGGCGATTGGCCAACCGCTTTGGCAGGAAAAAACTTTTGGTTTTCGGCTGGCTGGTAGCCCTGCCCATTCCTTTTATGCTCATACACGCCCCGCATTGGAATTGGGTGGTAGCAGCCAATGTCCTGCTCGGCATCAGTCAGGGCTTTGCGTGGAGCAGCACGGTGGTGATGAAAATTGATCTGGTAGGAGAAAAAAATCGCGGGTTGGCCATGGGGCTCAATGAATTTGCCGGTTACTTGGCCGTTGGCATTTTCGCTTTGCTCACCGGCTGGATTGCCGACCACTATGGCGTTACGCCTTATCCTTTCTATTTGGGAATCGGGATCTCGGTGATTGGTTTGCTGGTTTCCGTATTGTTTATTCGCGACACCAGTGTCCACGCGGCATTCGAGTCGAAAGAATCGAAACAAATGTTGCACAAAAACAGCTTTTGGGCCACCAGTATAAAAGACAAAACATTGAGCGCTGTTACCCAAGCTGGGCTGGTAAACAATTTCAACGACGGCATGATCTGGGGCCTCTTGCCCGCTTTGCTCATCACTTTGGCCATGAACGACAGCCAGATTGGCTTGATTGCTTCCGTATATCCCGTTGTGTGGGGACTAGGGCAGCTTTTTACCGGACGGATGGCCGATTTGTACAACAAAAAGTCCATGCTCTTTTGGGGCATGCTCATGCAAGGAGTGGTGATTGTGCTGTTGCCGGGCACCGCTTCACTCGTCATGCTTGTGTTGCTCAATGCAATACTGGGCTTAGGTACTGCCTTGGTGTACCCAACCTTTCTGGCCACCATTGCCGGAGCCACACACCCACACCAAAGAGCGGAGAGCATTGGTGCTTTCCGCTTTTGGCGCGACATGGGTTATGTATTTGGTGCCTTGTTTTCAGGCTTGGTGGCCGACCGTTATGGCATTTCTGCCGCCATAGTGGGCGTTGGTGTGATTACCATACTTTCGGCATTGGTCATTCAATTCAGAATGCCACAATCCTGAGGGCCTATTCCCTCGATTTGTAGGGCGAGTATTTGTCGCAAATGGGCGGACAAATAGGATTTCGCTGATCCAGAATAAATACCGGCGCTTCTTCCGATTCTCCGTCTGAAGTATCGCCATCCGAACCCTCATCCGCACTATAGTTCATGGGAACCAATAGAATGCTGTTGTTTTCACCATTTTGGCGAGCCAAGTACAGGCCAAGGGCTTTGGGATATTTCAACGCCGCATTGGCTGATTGAATGAACTTAAGATTCTCCTGGCTCAGATTGAGATACACCATGGCATTTTCCGGACTGTGGTCCACATAGTCGGCTTGCAGTATTTTCGATTCCTCAAAAGATACCGTAGCCGGAAGCTCAGGCGGTTCAGGAGCTGTTATTTCTTTTTTGTCGCGCAGTTCATGTGCATAATAGCCAATGAACAAGCCCACAATGAGTGCTATAAGTAGTTTCATCTTTGTATAGGTTTAGGTTTATTTTGGCTTACTTAACAAGGTTGCTACTGTAATCGCACACATTGGGGCAAATGCCCATCATGCCATCCGACTGGACAATCATGCCTGTGTCGTCGCTACTGCCATTGAGCACGGGTACTAGAATTGGCGCACGACGGCCGGAGGCATCCTGGCCAATGTACACGCGCACACCGCTGGCACCACGGCGGGCCATAAGCACCGAATTGAGGTCGGTGAGCAGCTCGCGATCGAGGTAAACTCCTTCCAGAACACCTGTGAGTGGTTGCGCATTCTGCTTGTAGGTGCTCAGCATTGCTTTGGCCTCAGCCACCTGTAGCGCCTTGGGTTCGCCCTCGGCACCCGACAATCCGCGGAGATAGCCGAAAGAGTAAACAGCGGCCATAGCAGCGGCTAAAACAAAGAATTTTGAAAATGATAGAACTCGGTTTTTCATACGATTGAAAGATTTAGGTTTGTGGATATGATGAATTGGAAAGCAAACGAATTTAGCGCAAATTATCAGATGGAGAAGTCCGGTGCTTCGTTTCGCAGCTTTTTGATCTTTTTCATTCCCATTTTATTGTTGTTTGCGGAGCGCTCCTTCGCGCAAGTTTTCACCGAAGAGGAATTGCTGGAGACCATTCAAGCGGCCAAAAATAAGCCCGAAGAAAAATTGGATGGCCTGCTGGAATTGGCAAAATTTTATAAAAATGTCCAGAATAGGGAAAGCAAATCGGACAGCCTGCTGAACGAAGCCTTGATGCTTTCAAAATCTTTAGACAATCAAGCCGGATACTTCAAAACCCTCGAATATTATATTGAATTAAAAAATTTGGCACGCCACAGCAAGGAGGCAGAGGCGCTAGCCCGTGCGTGCATGTTTGAGGGAAAAAATGAGGCCTTCTCTATCAGGAAATGGTATGGCAATTACTTTCTGTCGAAAATATCATTTGCCAAAACGGAATATGCTGACGCATTGAATTTTGCCAATGAAAGCAGCAGAATCGCTGACCGATTGGGCAACAGCAGGCTGAAAATAAAGAGCACCATTCAAACCGGACAATGCGAAAATAGATTAGGCAATAATGTGGAGTCTTTTAACTACTTGGTTAAGGCGCTCGATCTATTGGAGCGCCATCCTGACCAGTTGCTGCTCATGGAAGCCTACGACGCGCTTTGGTATTTCTACTTGTACAACAACCGCCCGGCAAAAGCCATTGAATATTCCAACGAAAAGCTCAGAATCGTTGAAAGTTTGAAGCCTGTTGATTCATTGCAGTGGATAAACACACAATTCCAGATTTTGCAATGCGACATGGAGGGCAACAACAAAATTCCGTTGGACTGGCTGGTGGAGTGCATCAACATTACCAACAGAAAAGGCTATGTGGCTGTGAAAGACGACCTATGGGCGCTCTACCGTAGTTACCTTATTCGCAACGAGCTTTTCGACCAGCTGTACCAACTCTACAACATTGAGTTCCCGGAAGAATTGGTAGAAATTCACAAAACGAACAGAAAACTGTATGTGCGGCTCATGGCCTATTTCAGTGAAATTGAGGGCAATATCTCCGCTTCTGAGAAGTATTGGGAAGAGGCCATGCGCTTTGGAAGTTCGGAGCCCGATCAGTTCATGAAGATCAACCTATATATCAGATACGCCCAGTTTTTGCTTCGTCAGGGTCAATACAGCCAGGTAGCGGCCATATTGCAAGAAGCCTACAGCTCGAGCAAGGAAATCCCTTACCTGCCCTTTATGATAGAGGCACTGAGCACGCTGGAGGGGCTTTACTTGACCCTGGGAGAGCACGACAAAGCCTACGCCTACGCTGAGGAAAGGCACATGCTAAATGACAGCCTAAACCGACAGAACAAAAGTGAGGCGGTGATGAACATGGAGCTGGACTATGCCACCAGGCGCATAAACGAGCAACGGCAGCGCGAAAAAGAATTCCAGCAGGAACAGATAAGGCAAGAACAGATAAAATCGCAGGCATTGGGAATTGGGCTGATGGTTTTTCTTTTGCTCAGCGGACTCATATTCAGGCAATACCGTCAAACGAACAAGGAGCGCAAACGATCGGATGAGCTACTGCTCAACATTTTGCCTGAACAAACCGCTAGCGAGCTTAAAAACAAAGGGGTGACCACGGCCAAAAAATACGAACATGTGACCGTGCTTTTTAGCGATTTTGTTGGCTTCACCCGAGTGGCCGAAAGCCTTTCTCCCGAAGAGCTGGTGCCCGAAATTGACCGCTATTTCCGCGCTTTTGATGAAATAGTATATCGGAATGGATTGGAGAAAATAAAAACCATTGGAGATGCCTATGTAGCCGTGAGCGGAATGCCCGAGGGAAACGGAGCAACGGCAAAAAATTCAGCAAGGGCGGCCATTGAGATGATGGCCTTTGTGGAAGAAACGAAGAAACAAAGGCTAGCAACGGGCAAGCCGCATTTCGAAATGCGGATAGGAATGCACAGCGGACCGGTGGTGGCCGGAGTGGTAGGCATGAAAAAATTCCAGTACGACATTTGGGGCGACACCGTGAATATGGCTGCCCGCATGGAGCAAAATTCGTCTCCGGGGAAAATCAATATCAGCAAGACGGCTTTTGAATTCCTCAAAGATGAGGCTTCATTCTCGTTTGAAAACAGGGGAAAAATGGAGGTGAAAGGAAAGGGCGAGACCGAAATGTGGTTTTTAAGTTCGGCAGATGCCCCCGCCTAAATAGTTTTTTCTTCGCCTACCGGCACGGTGTGCCCCAGCAGAAATCCCCAATTCTTCAGCGACTCTATCCGATCGAACATCAATTTTATAATGGCCACAATGGGTATGGCCAAAAACATCCCGGGAATGCCCCACAGAGCTGCACCGCATATTACGGATAAGATGGAGATCAAAGCGTTGAGCTTCACCTTGGCACCTATAATTCTGGGAACCAATATGTTGTTGTCGATAAACTGAATGATGAGAAACACCCCAATGACCAACAGCGCGTATTGAGGCGAGCGGGTAAGCAATGCCGCAAAAGCATAAATGGCCATGGCCACAGTGGGCCCAATGTAGGGAATGACGTTGAGGAAGGCACCGGCCACGCCTAGCAACACGGCATAGGGAATTCCTAAAATGAGGAGGCCGGCAGTGTTGAGAACGGATACAATGGCAATCTCAATGATTAAACCCAGCAAGAAGCTCTGGATGGTTTTCTTGGTTTCGAAAAGAAATTCATTGACTTTGCCTTGGTTGCGACTTCCGAAATAGAGATGGATGAAATGGATGAGGTGCGGGCGATAAAACAAGAACAGAAAGGTGTAAACCGTGGTGAGTGTTACCGCCATAATCAGGCTACTCATGGTGACCAATGTGGCCACTATGGCGCTGTTGCTGTTGTCTTTCAAATCGACGGTAGAACCACGAATCCATTTTACAATTTTCCCCTCCTGAATTCCGAGATTGGTGGATGTCCAATGAACCGTGCTGTCTATCAGTTGCTCAAACTTTGCGACAAACTCAGGCCACGCTTCAACTAGGTTGTTGATTTGGAAAGAAAATAAAATGAGCAATCCTATGCCAATAGACACCGTGAAGGACAGCACCAAAGTGATGGAGAAGACGCGATACAGGCCTCGTCGCACAAGAAAATCAACTGCCGGGCTGAGCAGAATAGAAATGAGAATGGCATACAACAAGGGAATAAATATAGGACGGGCAATGGACAGCATGCTTACCAAAAAATACAGCCCGATAACAAGAATGGAAAGCTTGGTGTAGGTAGGTAAAGTATTGATTCTTGACATGGTGGTATGAATAAACGTGAACCTAAACTTCCGAAACCTGAGCTTCGCTTTGTTCTTGCTTTTCTTGCTTCTCTTGCTTTTCCTTTCTCAAGCCGGATATAAATCCTCGAATGGTTCTGAGTATTTCCGGGTGGCGGTTTACCACATTGCTAATGCCCACCATGAGTATTGTACCCACAACTTTCTTAACCGGGTTGCGCGAGGCGTTCACAAAAAACATCTTGGCTAGGTAGCCTACCGTTACTCCCAAAGTGGTGTTCAGCAAATTGCTTTTTCCTTTCCCTTTCCCTTTGCCAGAACTTACCAGTTCGCCAACCGATTTGGTAAGAAAAGAAAGCGGGTGAAAGTTTTCGTACATCACGAAAAACTCTTTCTTGATCACTGCACCTTCTTCCTTCCATTTGCTTTGCAACTTTACTATGTGGGCTTGAAGTTCTTTTTCTGTTTTAATATTTTCCATGGCGCGGATTATTCTAAGGCTTGTTTGATAATGAGGTTGCTGATGGCCTTTTTCATTGGTTTGTGCAGAAAGAAGAAAATAATCAAACCCAAAACCAGATAGAATCCCGCAACTATAAAAAACCCGTAGTGCAGATAACCCAGGTGCTCGCCCAAAAAGAAAGCCGCGCCAATGCTCAAAATGAGCACGCCTATTGAAAACAACATCAATACACTCATTCGAGATATCAATGTAGAAGCTACATGGCTTGAGGCTTTGAGCGTTTTAAGCTTGGCGAGCTCAATACTGGTTTCGGCATAAATGCCAACCTTCTCTAAAATTGATCCTAAGGATTCGGAAGTGTCTTTCATTAATGACAACTTTTATGGTGAGAAATTGAAGTGAAGAGTGGCAATACATTATTTCATGTATCGCCACTATTGCACTTCCTGATAAAGTTTGAGAAGCCTATTTCTGAGAGTTGGTGGCATTTTCGTAGGCCCGTTCTGCCCTTGCCTTTCCATCTTCCATTTTCATTTTCACTTCATCCTTAGCTCCTTCAAACTTATGACTCAAAGTGTCAATTAGCTCATTGAACTTATCTGTCATATCTTCCGCGAAATCCCTACTTTTCTTCGAGATTTTTCTGCGCGTTGTTTTTCCTTTTTCGGGGGCAAACAAAATACCCAATGCTGCTCCCAATGCCAATCCGGCTAGTGCGCCTAAAACTACTTTTCCTGTACTCATGATCTTTGATTTACAATTATATATTCGAGAAATTCGAACGTATTCAAAGGTGACCCATTTACTACCCGAGACAAATACAAAATTTAGGATATGATTTACATGATTTGATCATTTTTTAAGCCTGCCTTTCATGCCTGAGCAAATAATCGTCTACATTAGGGCACACTTAATTCAACCTAAACCGAATGGAACTTCTTGATCTTGCATATGTCCTGGGCGCAGCGCTACTGGCATTCCTGGGCTACAAGCGCTTTAACAATCGAAACAAACTGCTGGATAAAAAACTGGACGCTTTGAGCAAGCTTCCTGCCCGCAAATGGGAGCGCGATTTCCTGCAATCGAAGCGAGCCAAAACCGATCCGGTGGCCGATAAGGTGATTGCCCAAATACTCGAAAATGGTGAGCTGGACGCAGTGAACAAGCTCATGGAAACCATGACCCGAAATGATGATGTGCCCAAAACCGGATTGCCACCGGAGGTAGAGCATTACTTCAACACCACCCATCAGCTGCCCGCATGGGCCGATCCCGACATCATCAAATACGGTGAAAAAGTGTATCTAAAGCATGGTGGAAGCATTGCCTTTTTGCTCATGTTCAAATCGTTGCCCGAGTGCTACGCTTGCGCTAAAGGTGTGGAAGTGCTGTACCGCACCGGGCGCCTGGCCGAGCATCAGGGTAGCCTCAATGTGTTTTCAAGAAGAATTGCTGAAACTGCGCAATTTGTAATCAATGCCCTATCGCCAAATGGCATGGCGCCGAGAGGCAAAGGCATTGTGACTGCCCAAAAAATCAGGCTCATTCACGCCTCCATTCGCTACTACCTGCGTCAGTCGGGTTGGGATGCGGCCAAATACGACGAGCCCATCAACCAAGAAGACATGACCGGCACCTTGATGTCCTTTTCGGCATTGGTGCTCGAAGGGCTGGACATGCTTGGCATTGAGCTCACACAAAGAGAAAAGGAAGCCTACATCCACTGCTGGCGCGTGATGGGCCACTTGATGGGGCTGGACGAAGACCTACTGCCCAGAAATGCCGCGGATGCGCTTGCGCTCGGACATGCCATACTCGATCATCAGATGGGGCCATCCGAAGGAGGCAAGGTGCTTACCCATGCCTTGGTGGACTTCGTGCACAAACTGTCGCCCGGCTCGGCTGTTGAAGAGTTTTCAGACCACATGTTACGCTACCTCATTTCCGATCCGGTAGCCGACCTGCTAGGCGTGCCTCAAGCCACAAAGCTTACCGAAGAAGACCTGGCGAAACACACCAAGGAGATCATGAAAAAAATAGAAGGCATTGAAGAGCATTCGCTCATCTACAAAGCTTTTGCAGCCATTTTCACCAAGGGAATATTGGAAGGCATGCTACTGTTTTTCAATCAGGGCAAGCGCATTCATTTTTACATTCCACCCGATCTGCAACGCGAATGGCTTAAAAACTAAAGCATCATGGAACATCCCTGGATCAATCTGGAAACCTATACCGTAGCCCAACTACTGTTCCTTTTCGTAGGCACTTTGCTATGGAATGTGGCCTATTTCATTATCATTCGAAATGCCATTCGATACAAGAAAATGGAGATGCCTTTTTTGGCCGTGTGCTCCAACATTGCGTGGGAATTTGCATGGGCCTTCTTGCTCTACACCGATTTGGGGGCGCTATTTGAGTGGGGCCTGCGCGTTTGGTTTTTTATGGATGTCTTCATCTTCTACTTTGCGGTGAAATACGGCGCCGGGCAGATGAGTCGCGACATTTTCGGCAAGTATTTCCTTCCCTTCCTCCTACTCCTTGTGGCCTGGTGGATTCCGGTTTTCTACTTTTTCGAAACCGAAGGGCTGGACACCAAGATGGGCACCACTTCGGCGTATATCATTACCGTAGTAATGGCTTCGCTGTTCATATACAATGCTACCCGACAAGCACCCGGACTAATCGCCACGCGCTGGGTGGCCTGGACCAA
>CAZBBV010000027.1:9462-11501 GCA_964490025.1 uncultured Cryomorphaceae bacterium
GCTTGGCAACTTGTTTATGTCTGTTTTTGTTTGGTTGCATCATCCTGACGCCAATTTCCTGAAAATGCTCACCTTCGCGGTGCTGGTGCTCAATATTATATATGTGATTCAGGCACACAGAAAATATGCTCAAAAACAAATGACCACTTGACGAACAGGAACAGAACCCTATTCCGCTTGATCTGCACGCCAATACTTATGGCATGGATGGTCGTATGGTCGGCACCAGCGGAGGCTTCTGTACTCAATACTGACGAGCTGAACATTCCTGTAGTAGACATTAAGCAGGAAGGCGCCTATCCGTTGTTGAACTATTCAAAGCTCCTGAAGGTGCCATACAACGTAGGTGCTGAAGAAGCCTTAGGTCAACTCCACCTTTTTGAGTCTTTTCATCCCTCTGATCTTGAACTCGATCCGGAGGGAAATTTCAACCACTATTTTCTATTTCATGTTAACTCAAGTATAGCGCCCATTTACTTGGCCCTTCCGCTTGTGCAGAACCACTACATCAACCTCTACAAAATAGACAATGGCGGACTGAAGGAAATAGGTACAGGCGGTGTGATGCTTCCCAACAATGTGAAATATGTGCCCTATTCCAACGAGCTTTTCGAGCTGAAGGGTGAATTGAACCAAGATGAGTGGTATTTGCTAAAAATCAACCGGTTGATATTTAAAACATACTCCACGCAACTATACACCCCAAAAGCCTTTATCACACACAACTACCAAACATCTCTGGTCGAAGGTATTCTGTTAGGCATAATTGTGTGCGTGGTTCTCTACCACTTTTTCATCTACCTGCGCATGCGCGAGAAAGAATATATCCTGCTGGCGCTTTATATGACTTTCCTGTTCTTTCAAGTTACAGGCTATTCGGGCCATTTTGTAGCAATGGCCAATTTTGAAGACCCAAAGTGGAATACCATATTTTACAACCTACTTCCCTCCTTTTCGGCCTTTTTCAGTTTGTGGTTTAGTTATGTGTTCTTAAACCTGAACCGAAAAGAATACCCCATTTCCACTACCATTTTCATTGTATTTCAATCGCTGTTTGTGGTGTCGGCTTTTAGTGCTCTTCTACAGATTCCTTTTCTGGAAAGGCTCACCATTTCCATCTCCGGTTTTGCTGTAATCTTTCTATTTTCTCTGGGCATTTACCGCATGCGCGAGCGCTTTAGGCCTGCCAATGTGTACCTGATTGCCTATATCCCAACTTTTATTTCAGTCCCCTATTTATTGTATTACACCGCCGGAAATCTGGAATACAGCTGGTTTACACACAACAACTTGATGATTAGCATTGTGGCGCAGGCCATCCTCTTCTCGCTGGCCATTGCTGCCAAAATCCGGATTTTGAAAGATGAAAAGGAAACACTGCTTCGAGAAGAAAACGAGCGATTGGAAGTCATAGTAGAACAGCGCACCTCCGAGTTGCGGGCCGAGAAAATGAATGTAGAAAAGTTGCTCCTCAATATCTTACCGCTTGAAGTGGCCAACGAGCTCAAAGCCACCGGAAGTTCGGAGGCGCGTCATTTTGGAAATGTGACCGTTCTGTTTACTGATTTTGTTGACTTTACAGGCATTAGCCAGAAGCTTAGCCCACAAGATTTGGTAAAAGAAGTCGATTATTTGTTCAAGGAGTTTGACGACATTATTGAGCGAAACAAATTGGAAAAGATAAAAACCATAGGCGACGCCTATATGGCTGTGTGTGGCCTTCCGGACGAATATCCGAACCACGCGCACCGCGCAGTGCAGGCAGCCCTTGAAATCAGAGACTTTATTCAAAACTATTTCGATCAGGGAGGCTTATTCAGAATTCGTATCGGATTGCACAGCGGCCCGGTGGTAGCGGGCATTGTTGGGGTGAAGAAATTCCAATACGACATTTGGGGCGACACGGTGAACACCGCAGCGCGGATGGAGCAAAACTCGGTGCCTGGCAAGGTGAACATCTCGGGCGAGACCAATGCGCTCATTCAACCCGACTTTAAGGTGGAATACCGTGGAAAAATTGCCGCCAAGAACAAAGGCGA
>CAZBBV010000028.1:0-2211 GCA_964490025.1 uncultured Cryomorphaceae bacterium
ATCCATAGCCTACGATTTAATTCGTGGGCTATGGATGCGCAATCGAAAACCGTTTTTCACGGATTGGCTGTGAACTCTTTTCCTTTTCAAATCGCGTAGCTATTAAATAGCTATACTTGACGCCGTCTTCAACCAAAACAACTTTCCGCTCGTCATGATCACGAAACGAGCATTAAACGAATAATAGAACCACACCCACATGGCAAACCCAAGTACTAGAATGAGCGGCCTTTTGTTGATTTTTTCTTTTTTCTTCAATTCCTGCGCCGGACAAACGGTAGAAACATTCCCTGTTCGAACCACAGTGATTCATCAAGACAGCATAAGCGCCAGGGCTGAAACGCTGCCGGAATACAGGGTTAGCGTGCACGACAGAGACTATCAGGGCAATCAGATAAGTGGCGTTGTACGCACAGTGTTTCAAGACAGCAAGGGAAATGTATGGTTTGGCACGCAGGATGGCCTTTGTAGATACGACAAGTCAGGCGTGGTCTATTTTGATCTGAAAGCTTGGGATGGTAAAGGCGTGACTGTGCATGTTATTCTTGAAGATAAAGCCGGGAATATTTGGATTGGTTATGGCGGCGGAATCGCCAAATATGACGGAGCGCACTTTACAGTGTACCAAGAAGAGGACATCCTGACAAGAGGCGCGCTTTGGAGCATGATAATGGACCGGCAAGGAGTGCTTTGGATAGGAACCACGCAAGGGGCCTACACTTTTGATGGCACAGCCCTCACGCCATTCGCAATTCCGGAGGGAAAAGTGAATCCGGATTTGGGAGTAAGCACCGCCAAAATGATCCACTGCATGGTAGAAGACAGCAAGGGAAATATTTGGTTTGCCACCAATGGCGGTGCATATATGTATGATGGAAAGACCTTGACAAGCCTTACGGAAAAGGACGGCCTTCTGTCCGATTTTGTGAATCAAATTATTGAAGGTGGGGATGGAAATTTTTGGATATCTACCTACAAAGGGCTCAATCAATACAATGGAAGCGAACTTATAAATGTGACTGAAAATCTACTTGAAAATGGTGTGGGCATTGGCTGTATGCTGGAAGACAAGAGCGGGATTCTTTGGTTTAGCGTCAATAAGCGCGATATATACCAATACGACGGGAAAGCATTCACAAAAACCAACAACAAAGAGGATGATTTTAGCCCTTTTCCTTTTCAAATTTATCAAGACCGTGAGGACAGGCTTTGGTTTGTTGGCTTTAAGGGTGCCTATCGGCTAGAGCATGACGCTTTTGTGAATGTAACCAGAGACGGCCCTTGGTAAAAGTCAGGCTTCTACACCTTTCTTTTTTCGCCGTTAATCTTCTCGAAATCAAGGTTGCTCAAAGACTTTAGAAAGCTGCGCAGGTGGTCGTTGAATTCGTCAGGCTGTTCGAGATTGGACACATGGCCTGCTTGGTCGATAACATGAAGAAGCGCGCCCTCAATGCTTGCCCTTATGTGGATGGACTGCATAAGTGGTGTTACAGTGTCTTCTCGGCCACATAGTATCAATGTTGGCACGCTTATCTGGCTCAGTGATGAGCAGGTTTCTGAGCGTTCGGCAAGGGCTGTCAGTCCTTGTTTGATGATGTGATCGGTATTGGCAAACACCACCGCACTCAATTGATCAACCAATCCCTTCTTGTTCTCCAACGAGTGCTTGCTGAAAACACTTTTTATAAATCCTTCATTGAAACCTGAGGCGCCATTGGCATTTATTTCGTCAATCGTTTTGTATCGTTTCGCTTTCACTTCGGGGCTGTCGGCAATGCACTGTGTGTCGCACAAAATCAAACCAACAAAGCGTTCGGGAAACCGCGCTATGGCATTTAGTGAAATAAAACCGCCCATTGAAAGTCCGCAGACTACGGCCTTCTCAATGTTTAGTGCATCCATAAAGGCTATTAAATCATCCGCAAACAGATCCATGCTTAAGGTCGATTTCTCGTCGGTCGATTTTCCAAATCCCCGAATATCACAAAGGATGATGCGGTAAGAATCTTTCAAAAAATCGAGTTGCCCTTGCCACATGCTCTTGTCGAAAGGAAAGCCATGCAAAAAGATAATGGGGATGACTCCTTCGCCCGCTTCATCATAATACAATTGGAAGCCGCTTACAGGTATGGATAAATTGGTCCCTTTGATTTCTGTTTTCATGGTGTTTTCTTTTATAAAATTTCTTTGGTGATCCGGTCCTTATCCACT
>CAZBBV010000028.1:2221-11482 GCA_964490025.1 uncultured Cryomorphaceae bacterium
TCGGACACCCTGGAGGTCATGTCCAAGGAGGTCTTGGCGGCCTGTCCGGGCACGAAATCGAAACCAACCGGTTTGCCGGTTACAATTCGCAGCACGTCATGCGTTGTCTTGTCTATATATGCTATTTTTAGAATATGATTTCCCATTATTTTGCTATTTATCCCCTCGTTTAATCCAGTGTTTGGTATGTGGGGTAAACTTAGGGCTCGAGCTTGCAGGGTCTTGTACACAATTCATAATATGAATTTCATAATTCAACTTTTGCATACGCTGCAACAGCTAACCCTGCACCAACAGTGAAGATTTTCGCTTGGTAAAGCCCCTACCGGCGCTTCAAGTGTAATATGCACCATAAGAAATGATCCTTACCTCTATCCAATGTATTCCCTCAAATGGCACAAACTTCCCTCTTTAGCAGCTCAGTCAAAGGGCTCCATTTTTCTATAAATAATCGATATTCTAAAAGCCATTGTGGCCCGGCGAAACTATAAAAAGAGACAAGCGAAGTAAAATAGTTATACAGGCTGCGATAGTCTACCTTCACCAAAGCAAATAATTGAGATGAAAGCAAACACCGAAAGAAAGAAGTCCTCACCGCCAAAGGAGGCGAAGGAGAATTCGTTTTCGGTAGTTGCCATTGGTGCGTCTGCAGGAGGCCTGGAGGCTATGATGGAGCTGCTGAAGTATCTGCCCGCAAATACGGGCATGGCATTCATATATGTACAGCACCTTAGCCCCGACCACAAAAGCATGTTGACCGAAATTTTGTCGGGCAAGACAAAAATGAAAGTGCAGGAAATTGACAATATGGATCATATTGAACCGGATAACATTTTCGTAATTCCTTACAACAAAGGCATAGAAGTAACCGACGGCCATATAAAACTAATACCGCGATCGGAGAACAGCACCGCAATTTCTATCGACACGCTCTTCTCCTCCCTCGCCCATGCTCAGAAAGAAAGGGTTATCGGCATCATACTTTCGGGCAGCGCCAGTGATGGCACTGTGGGTATAAAAGACATCAAGCTACAAGGCGGGCTCACCTTTGCGCAAGACGACACAGCAAAATTCACCAGCATGCCGCATTCGGCCATAGCTTCCGGTGCGGTCGATTTTATTTTGTCGCCCAAAGAGATAGCGCTTGAGCTGGCCCGGCTGAGCAGGCATCCGTTTGTGAAACCGGCCAAAAGCGACACAAAAGCCAACAGCGAAGACCTGATTGAGAACAGCAATCCCGATTTGAAAACCATTCTCAACCAACTGTACAATACCACCGGCGTTGATTTTAGTGCCTATAAAATGAACACGGTGAAGCGACGCATTCTGCGCAGAATGTTGCTGAACAAAAGCGCCACACTCAAACAATATGCAAAGCTGATTGTCCAAAAAAGCGAAGAAACGAACATCCTTTATCAAGATTTGCTAATAAATGTGACCAGTTTTTTTCGCGATACGGATACGCACAAATACCTCAAAGAGAGCCTTTTCCCAAAATTGCTCAAAAGAAAAAATACGGGAGAGGCGCTGCGAATATGGGTTCCGGCATGTGCCACAGGCGAAGAAGCCTACTCCATTGCCATGACTTTGCTAGAAATTCAGGGAAGCCAGAGCACCGAGCTGCCCGTACAGATTTTTGCCACCGACCTAAGCGGACCGGCAATAGGCAAAGCGCGCATGGGCACCTACACCGCACAGGAGCTGGAAACCGTTTCGCCCAAGCGCATACAGCGTTTCTTTACAAAAGCAGACAGCGGTTTTCGTGTGAACAAAACCGTGCGCGATATGTGTGTGTTTGCGGAGCACAACATTTTAAGCGACCCTCCCTTCTCTCGCCTCGATTTTATCAGTTGCTGCAACCTCTTTATCTACTTAGATACTGCCGCTCAGAAAAAGGCTATCAACACCTTCCATTACGCCCTGAACAACGACGGATACTTGATGCTCGGAAAGTCGGAAAACATCAGCCATTCGGTCAACCTTTTTACAAGCGCCAATAAAAAACACAAAATATTTTCGAAAAAAATAATTTCAGGCGCACACAGGCTACCCGAGCTTTCGTCACGCATGCGCCACACAAACGAGCTGGACAAGAATGTACCGAACGAAAACCGGATCGTGACACTGGCAAACGTGCCCACTAATCCGCAGGGGCTCGACAGTGCCATTGACTCCGTGCTTATTTCCGCTTTTATGCCTGCGTGTGTGGTTATTGATCACCAGCTGGAAATTGTTCAGTTTCGGGGTACCACAGATCTTTTCCTGACGCACCCAAAAGGAAGGGCCACTTTTAATATTTTAAAAATGGCTCGACCGGAAATTGCCTTCGAATTGCGCAGTGCTATTTCGCAAGTCATAAAATCCAACAAGCGCATACGAAAATCGGGAATCGAGTTGCGAATAAATTCGGGAGTGAAGATTGTAAGCATTGAGATTGTTCCCCTTCCCATAGTGTGGAGCGAGCCTTTGCTGCTCGTGCTTTTCACTGTTCACGACCAATCAGAGATTTTTTCCCAACAAGCCGATAACGCCGACCATCATTCCCTTTCGAAAGACCGACGGATAGTGAAACTGGAACTGGAACTGGCAGATGCGCGCGCTCAAACCATTGCGCTTGCGCAGGAGCAGGAAGCCGTGACCGAAGAACTACCGAGCGCCAACGAAGAAGTAGTGTCGAGCAACGAAGAGTTGCAAACCTTGAATGAGGAGATGGAAACTTCGAAGGAGGAAATAGAATCGGCCAACGAAGAGCTCATCACCACCAATCAGGAATTGCAAACACGCAACGACCTGCTCAACGAATCGTACGAATACTCGAATGCCATAGTTTCCACCATGCACGAACCCATGCTGGTGCTGGGCAAAGACCTTCGCGTGAAATCGGCCAATCAGGCGTTTTTCAAAAAATTCGGCGTTACGGAAGAGCAAACCTTGGGCATGCTACTGTATGAGTTGGGCAACAACCAATGGGACATTCCGGCGCTGCGCGAATTGCTAGAGGATATTATCCCGAAAAACTCGCAATTCTTCAATTACGAAGTCAAACACACCTTCTTGAACCTGGGCGAAAAAATAATGTCGTTGAATGCCAGCCGGGTAATACAGAATGCCCACCGCGAACAGCTTATACTCCTCATTATAGCCGATATTACTGAAGTAAGACAGCTGATAGTGGATAAAGAACTGAGGGAAAAAGAAAGGCTTACCAAAGAAATAAGTGATCGAAAAAGAGAAAAAATGCGACTGGAAAAAGCGGTGAAAGAAAGAACACAGGAACTGAAAGACGCAAACGAATCGCTTGAAGAAAAGAACAAGGAACTGGAAGCATTCGCCTATGTTTCGAGCCACGACTTGCAGGAGCCGCTGCGCAAAATTCAAACCTTTGCCGGGATGATCTTGGAAAAGGAAAATCAGAACTTATCCGAAAAAGGGAAAAAGTACTTCCTGCTCATGCAGCAGTCGGCAGATAGAATGCGGCAGCTCATTAACGATTTGCTCGACTTCTCACGCCTCAATGCCGCCGATCGAAAATTTGAAGATGCGGACCTGAGCATCATCATTGAGGAGGTGAAAGCAGATTTTAAAGATGCAATAGCTGAAAAGAACGCAGTGGTGGAGATGAAAGAAAACTGCTCAGTCCATATCATTCCATTCCAGTTTCGGCAGCTGATGCAAAATCTCGTTAGCAATTCGCTTAAATTTTCAAACCCGAAAGCAGCGCCACACATAGAAATTAGGAGCCGAAAAATGGCGTACAAAGATTTGAAAATGAAGAACCTCCCATTTCATGACGAATACTGCCACATCAGCATTTCCGACAACGGAATCGGATTTGAAGAAGAATTCAGCCAAAAAGTATTCGAAGTGTTTCAAAAACTTCATGGCAAACAGGAATATAAAGGCACAGGCATTGGCCTGGCCATAGTGAAAAAAATAGTGGACAACCACAACGGGACAATCACTGCAAAAAGCATTGTGAATAAAGGGACTACCTTTGACATCTATATTCCGGCTACAACCTAGAACCAAATTGAAATGAGCAACGATCCGCACCGCATATTACTGGCTGACGACGACGAAGGCGACCAACTGCTCTTCATTGAGGCCTTTTCTGAAATACAGATTGAAAACGAGGTGAGCGTAGTGAACGACGGGGTAGAACTCATGGCATATCTCGAAAAGAAAGGAAACCCAATGCCGTATATGCTCTTCCTCGACCTCAATATGCCACAGAAGAATGGCATAGAATGCTTGAAAGAAATAAGAAGCAATGAGCGGCTAAAGGATATTTTCATTGCCATTTACTCTACCTCCAACAGCGAAAAGGACATGGAAGAAACCTTCCGCAATGGAGCAAATATCTACCTCGCCAAGCCTGATGACTTTAATGAACTAAAGCAACTGCTGAACAAGGCGGTGCAAGCCACGCATATTTACCAAAGAAACAAAATGGACAGAAAGAATTTTCTGCTGCGTATTTAACGAACACTTCGCCACGAGTACCCATTCTTAAAAATTATTGCCTTTTGCCGCAGGCGCACATTGGAATCTGTGCGGCTGTTTGAGCTATTGGCTGGCCCCTGTAGGTCATTTGCTGAGCAGCCATAGAATGATGCAACTTAAAGATCGAATAGTGCAACACGCACTTTTCTGCTCGGTCTACCTTTGGTTGAAAGAACCAAATAGAGATGATGATGAAGAATTTTGAAAACAAAACGGCGGTAATCACAGGTGGTGCGGGCAGTATCGGCAAGGCAACAGCCAAGCTACTATTGGCACACGGAGCCAAGGTGTTGTTGGTAGACATCAAGGAAGAAACCCTTAAAAAAGCCGTGGAAGAATTGGGCGGCAAGCATGTGAGCTACTGCAAGGCAGACGTAACGAAAGCCACCGAAGTGAAGCAATATGCTGATGAAGCGCGGAAACTATTCGGGAAAGTGGATGTGTTTTTTAACAATGCGGGAATTGAAGGTGTGGTAAAGCATGTCACGGAATATCCCGAAGAGATCTTTGATAAAGTAATGGCTGTGAATGTGAAAGGCGTGTGGCTGGGCAACAAATACATGGTGCCCGCAATGAAGGACGGCGGTAGCATCATCATGAGTTCATCAGTAGCCGGATTGGGCGGAACGCCTGACGTGAGCGCCTATGTAGCCAGTAAGCATGCGGTAATTGGGCTGATGCGAAACCTAGCCCTCGAACTGGCCCCAAGAAAGATACGGGTGAACACCATCAACCCCGCTCCGGTGGACAACAGAATGATGCGCTCTTTGGAAGAAGGATTTGCCCCAGGCCATGGAGCCGAAGCACAAAAGGGATTTGAAGGAACCATTCCACTGGGCAGATACGCCGAGCCGGAAGAAATAGCCAAACTGGTACTTTTTCTCGCAGGCGACGACAGCCAGTACATTACCGGCACCACGCAGGTAATAGATGGCGGAATGACTACTTAGAAATTAATTCTAAAATAATCCTATTGATTCTCTTTCTTTTTGGATTGAGGCGGGTAATAGGATCACCTAATGACTTGAAATATAAAATAGAACTTAACCTTTAATAAATAGAATCATGACAGAGATAAAAATTGAAAAAAAGAAATCGACGGGACTTTGGATAATGGCAGCCCTGGTAGTCTTGGCAGCCCTACTCTACTGGTATTTTTCGCCTAAAACCGAACAATACGAAACGGTAGAAGAGAGCACAAATAGCATTGAACGAACGACTCCGGATGAAAAAGACAATGCTGTGGCTATTTATATATCATTTGTGAATGATGATGCGGATAAAATGGGACTTGACCATGAATATACCAATGGTGCCATTTTAAAATTAATCAATGCAATTGAGGCGAAAGCTGATGATATTGGTTATGAAGTTAAGACTGACCTATCCAAAGCAAGAGCGTCTGCAAATGAAATTACAGTCGATCCTTTTGAAACCACACATGCCAAAAGCATCAGGAAGGCCGCTGATATGTGTACCACTTCGCTGGTAAATATGCAACAAGCCAAATACCCATCTTTAGTTGCAGAAGCGACAGAAATTAAGCAGGCAGCGGCTGCTATAAACCCTGATGTTTTAACACTGGATCAAAAAGAAGCGGTTAAAACATTTTTTAGGAAGGCTTCCGATTTACTGAGCAAAATGAATTAATTAATTTAAAACTAAATACAATGTCAGACGATAAAAGAAATTTATACTACCTACACGAATTACCAGATTATAAGGTAGCAAGCAACTATTCAGATGTAAGAGGCTGGATAGTACAAGATTTTGATAACAGAACTATAGGTACAGTGGAAAGCTTACTCGTAGATAAGAACAAGGAACTGGTAGTATATCTGGATGTAGAGGTAAACGAGTCCATTATTGAAGATGGATACACGACTTATAGCGTCCCTGCAAGCGAAGGCATTCATGGATTTATAAACAAGGATGGCGATAACCATATTATTGTCCCGATTAATATGGCAACAATAGATAAGGAGAACAAATTGGTGCGCACAAATGAGTTAAATCACAAATCCTTCTCAGCAATCAGACGATTCAGCAAATGGAGCCCTATTGACCAGGATTTTGAATTGAATGTGAAGGAAGACTATTTAGCTCAAAAAGAAATTGTGAAACCAACCAAATCATGGTAGTAAAATTAAAAAGTGAAAAAAAGCCTATTTCCAGCAAAGTAGCTTGAGAAAAACAAACAAAATGGAAACAACCGAACAAACGCTCACCATGCCCCGCATTGGCGACATGGCGCCGGACTTTAAAGCAGTAACCACCACCGGAAAAATCAAATTCAGTGAATTCAATAAAGACAAGTGGGTTATCCTTTTTTCTCATCCGGCCGATTTTACCCCGGTTTGCACAACGGAGCTCACAGAATTTGCCCGACAGCAAGACTACTTCACCGCACAAGGCACAAAGCTTATCGGACTGAGCATTGACAGCATTCACTCGCACATTGCGTGGGTGCACAATGTGAAAGAAAAACTGGGTGTGCTGATGGACTTCCCCATCATTGCCGACATTGATATGCATGTGGCAAAATTGTACGGCATGTTGCAGCCCGGAGAAAGCGAAACCGCAGCAGTAAGGGCCGTTTTCTTCATTGATCCCAAAGGAAAGATACGCTTGATCATGTACTATCCGCTAAATGTGGGAAGGAACATGCACGAAATAAAAAGAGTGCTTCTAGCACTTCAAACCAGTGATGCCAACAAAGTGGCCATGCCGGTGAATTGGGAAAAGGGCGACAAAGTGATCGTGCCCCCTCCTACCACTGTTTCGGCTATGATAGACAGAGAAAAAAGCAAATACGAGATGGTGGATTTTTACTTGGCCAAAAAGGAAATTTAGATGGCGCTTCCTCATGGATCTTTTAAGAGTTGATAGCCCGGCAACAAAAATGAAATATAGTGGGCAGTAGAGCGCCTAAAAAGAATACAAAATGACCAACAGACAAACATTAGAAAAGCTAGCTAGCGAAGTAAACACGCCTTGTGTTACCATTTCGCTAAACACACACAGAACGCACCCCGACAATGCCCAAGACGCGGTGCTCTTGAAAAAACTCCTGAAAGAAGCGGAAGACAGGGTGATTGCTGAATTTGGCAAAAGGCCTGTAGCGCCATTGCTGGAACGCCTTGCTGAAATTGAAAGCGAAATAGACCTAAACCACCACCTGGACAGTCTGCACATTTACCTTTCAAACGACACGAAAGAAATAGTAAAGTCGGCCTGGCCCACCAACGAGAATGGCGTGCACATTTCCAACACATTTGATGTGCGCTCGTTGATAAAATCACACAACAGAACTGAGGAATACTACATTCTTCTGTTGTCGCAAGGCGGGGTGAACCTTTTCCACTCCATCAATGATGAGGTGGTAAATGAAATAAAGAATGATGACTTTCCTTTTTCGGAAAACAGTCATAAAAATGCCAATCTGGAAAAAGTAAGCGACGCAAAACACCTTGACAACTTGATACGCGAGTTTTTGAATAAGGTGGACAAGGCCGTGGTGAAAATGAGCAACCACACGGGCCTGAACTGCGTGGTGGTAAGCACAGAAGACAACTATAGCCGCTTGATGCAAGTAGCCGACAAACCAGCGATTTATATCGGTCATGCAAATGTTGATTACAGCAACAACGACACGCACCATCTAGCAAAGCAAGGCTGGGAAATAGTGAGCGCATTGCAAAAGAGCAGATCGGCTGCGGCTATTCACGAAATGAAAGAAGCCATGGGAATGGGAAATGTTTTGACCGATTTGCAAGAAATTTTTCAAGCATCTATCGACGGTCGTGGCGACCTACTTCTCGTTCATCAAGACTTTTCTCAAGCAGTGCTGATGACCGGCGACAGGACATTTGATCGCACAAACGACAAAACCAAAGCAGGCGCAATAGACGACATCACGAGCAAAATAGCCTGGGAAGTTTTGCTCAAAAAAGGCCGTGTGTTCTTTATCGCCGACGACGAAATCAGGGAGCTTGGCAACATGGTGCTTAAAACTAGATATTAAGCCTCAAACACCGTACGCTCAGCTCCATTCATCTTACATTAAAGCCTACCTTTCCTCCCAATTTAAAGCACAACCATCATGTTAAAAAAAGTACTCATTGGCTTTGGCGTTTTGACGCTTTTGCTTGTTTTGTTTTTGGTTTATGCCAACCACCGCAACCGCACCCTCAGCCCTCCCGGCTTTGTAACGCTTGATGCAAATGACTTGCATGTAGAGATTAGCTATAGCCGACCCTCTGCAAAAGGCCGACTGATCTTTGGCCCGGCTGAAGATGGCGCTTTGCAACCCTACGGAAAATACTGGCGCCTGGGTGCCAATGAATCGACCGAAATCACTGTCAACCGCGACGTAACCTTTAATGGTGTGGCCCTACCGGCGGGCACTTACCGTCTGTATGCCATTCCCGGAGCTGAAGTGTTTCGCATTGGTGTGAACACGGAGCTGGGAAAATGGGGCGCATGGGAGCCCGATTATACCAAGGATTTATTTGTAACCGAAGTGCCCGTTGCACAACCCGATACGGCGGTAGAACAGTTTACCACGCGCATAGAAGCAGGACCTGAAAATTGGGCCATTGTGTATTTCGAATGGAGCGACGTGAAGCTAACCATACCGATTGGCATAAACCCCGGCATGTAGTAAAAAGCAATACTACCTTGCGCCCATGCTCGACTACCGAATATTAAAACCCCGAAAGAACGCCGGCCCAAACAGCCCACTATTGGTGATGCTGC
>CAZBBV010000029.1:0-11301 GCA_964490025.1 uncultured Cryomorphaceae bacterium
TCTCACGACTCAGACATTGAGAATAAACTGAATAAGGCGGTGAAAGTCATTGGCTAGTCGGCAAAGTACATTTTCCATGGCATCAAGGTAAATCAAAGCATGGACGAAGTGCTTTTGGCTAGGATGAAAACGGCAAGGGAGTTTATGCAGGCTCAGAATATCGCCTTTGAGGTGGTGCTTGAAGAAGTAAAGGTATTTTCTCCGGGTTTTTCAAAACAGACGATATCCTTTATCGACGAGCATCCTATGGACATGATTTGCCTGAGCATTGAGACTGCTCCTGAAAATGCATTTTATAGCAACAACGATACAGAGAATATTATTCTGAATCACTCAGGTTTACCTGTGCTGTGCATTCGATAGCGTCAAGAATTCCATTCTAAATTTCTGCTCGGTATTGAAAGGTGCATTTTTGGCGCGCTGCCGTTCAATTGGTTTCCGTTCAAAACCGCTTCGTACTTCTTGAGATATTCTATTGCCATGGTCTGCGCATTGAATTTTTCTACTGCGTGCGCATGGCATATTTCGGGAGAGAAGTCAGCAGCCGATTTCATGGCTGCGGCCAGTTCATGGGCTTTGTTGCTCATAAACCCGACCGATTGGTCAACAATTTCCGGAAAAGCACCATAAGGAGTAGTAAAAACTGGACATCCGAAATAGAGGCTTTCTATGACGGCAAGCCCAAATGGTTCGTGCCAGCGCACGGGAAAAACCAAGCCTCGAGACTGAGACATAATTTGCCCTTTCTGTTCGTCATTCACTTGAGAATAGAATGAGATTCTTGGGTCGAGGGTAAATCGAAATCCCATCCTAAAGTTTAGCCTCGTACCTCCAAGAACCTTTAGCGGCTCGCCAGCTATTTGAGCTGTATGAATGGCGCCTTTTACATTTTTCACACGCCAGGCAGCATTTCCTAAGAAATGGAAATAGCGCCTTTTCAAATCTAAATTTGGTTTGCCGTATTCCTTCCAATCCAAACCATTGTACACAAAGCTTTTCGATCCGTGCCGGGCAGCATGATTGGCGGAAACAAAAATGGAATTAGCAGGCAGCGATTGTCCTTCACGCGCGTTGCCGTGTATGGTGTGCAGCACCGCTTTTGAGGTATTGATTTCCTGCGGAAAATGAGCATGAACAACATCCACTTCTTCAGGAATCTGGTCATCAATTGGCGCATTTGGATCTAAAAAAAGTATCTGCGCAAATGGGCATTCCGATCCCTCTGGAACGAGATAGGTGAGCTTGTGGCCCAGTTGCACCAGCTCCTTGCCCAAGCCCCATATCACGCGTTCAATGCCGCCATAGTGCCTTGCCGGAATTATGGCGTTGTGCACGATTAAGATGTTCACGGCTTTACGGCAATTTTATAGATGTACTTCGTGGCTCCTTGTTCTTTTACCAAAATTAAGGTGTCGCCTTCTTGTGAGGTACTATAGCTGCCGTTTAAAATCAGGTTCCAATCAAAATCTGCTGTCCACATGTTTTCATCTTGAAAAACAATTTCATTTTGCTGCATTGAAAATGTTCCTGAACCTCCGGCAGGCATGCGGTTCTGGTTTCCTGTGCAGTTGTATCTATTGTCCATAATCTCCAATTGAAATATTCCTTCATTCGAAATTGTTCCGCTTTCCACCAAAAATCTCCCGCTGTAGCTGCCGTTGGGCAAAGAGATTTTGCTACAAGAATAGAAGAATAGAGCTGTAATTAATAGTGCGGGAATGATTTTCATTTTATCGTTGATGTTTTGTCAAAAGTAAAAATCTAGAAAGGATTACACCGAAGCGCTAAGGCCAAATAAAAAACCCCTGATACGCTCAGGGGTTTTTCAAAATGAAATAGGTTTTTATTGCTTAAGCCTGATTTTCAATAACAGGTGTTTGTGCTCTTGCCTCGGTAACTTCCGCGGCCACCACGCGTACTTTACGCGGACGGCCTCTTTTTCCTGTGCGAATTACATTCGTATCCACTGGTTTTTTAGGGGCTGCTTTGGCCTTCTTCTTCTTCACGACAGAAGCCTTCTTTTTCTTCGCAATCTTGCTGGCGTATTCTTTTTTCAAAATACCCGGAGACTCGAACCAGCTGCGTAGGGCAAGAAGCTTTTCTCTCGATCCGCTTGAAACTGTGTCAATCTTACCTTCTTGGTTGCGCAGCCTAAAGGTCACGTTGATAATGGCTTGCTTTGTTGCGGCTCTCTTCTCTGCAGGCAACTTAGAAAATGCCATGATTTCATCCGTGAGGTCTTCATAAGAAATTGGTTTGTCCAACTGACGCATACGCTTGAGCACCAATGTTCCCCAAAGCGATTTTGGCCCACGTTTTTTAAGTTCTCTTTGAGGAGCGGCTTCTTCGGCGCTTTCGCTTACTGCTTCTACCTCAGGATCAGCAGGTTTCGCGGCTTTTCGTCCGGCTATTTTTCCAACATTAATTTCAATAATTCCGGCTTCACCGAGAGCCTCTAAAGTGTTTTTAATGTGCTCTAATTTTCTGAGCGTTTTCTCCAGTTCTTCTTGGTAGTGCAGCTTCATACCGGCAATGTCTGCATCCGAAAGTTTTATGTTTTTCATTTGTTAAAGTTTACAATTAAGGGTTGTAAAAATAGAAAACATTGTGAGAAATTAAAATGTTTGTTTCGTTTTCGAGCAATATTGCGAAAATGAGCTATTCCTTTACCTTTGAAACACTTGAACAGAGTTATGGAAATGAGAAATATTTTGCTTTTCATCTTATTGATTTTTGCACAATCTTGTAAAAAAGATCCCGTAGTGCCGGTGGAGGAAGGAGGCGTGATTGAAATGAACATTTCCCATTTTTGGGAGTCGGATCAATCGGCGTTTTTGTTGAGCAGCCCATTGTTTAACTCATCAAATGGCGATTCGCTTACCATTAATCTATTGAGGTATTACATCTCAAATATTGCCTTGAAGCATGAAGATGGCACCTGGTGGAAGGCCCCGGAATCGTATTTTTTAGTGGACGCCTCCGTTCCCAGTTCTATGCTTCTAAAAACGAGTGGCATACCGGATGGAAAGTATGTGGCGCTTGAATTTATGTTGGGTGTGGACAGTGTACGAAATGTGTCGGGTGCGCAAACGGGAGCTTTGTCGCCTGCTAATTCCATGTTTTGGAGCTGGAGTACAGGCTACATTATGATGAAATGCGAAGGTGTGAGCCCACAATCGCCGTTGGATCTTTTTGTATTCCATGTGGGCGGTTTCGCAGGAGCCGAAAACTCAGCTTGGTTACGACAATTCGATTTCAATGGTGATACTCTGGATGTGGTGAAAGGAGAAAAAAGAAAAGTTGGGGTCAATGTTTTTGTGGACCAAACGTGGAAATACCTGGAAAGCGTTGCAAATCTTCAAATAGTGCATACCCCTGGAATGCCTTCTCCATTGGTTACAAAGGGATTTTTTGAGGGTTTTGAACTATCGGGATTGGAGTAGTTGCCAAAAGAGTTTGATGCAACCATTATCACGAATGGTTTGTTATCATTGCCCTACATTTGAACTAAATTCAATTTGAGATAAAAGATGACAAGAATTAAATCACTTCTATTTTTTGGTTTATTAATAAGCGGGCTTGCTACAGTTTTGGTCTCGTGTAAGAAGGACGATCCGATAGTAGTGCCACCAACTGTTGGTAAATTCCTTGTCGCTCTAGAACATGTTTGGGGACCTTCGGATATTCCCTTCGAATTCGGTGTGCCTTATGTACATGATGTTACCGGAGATACCTTGAGTTTTTCCACACTTCGTTATTACTTCACTAATATCAAGTTGAAGGATAAGAATGGAAATTGGTGGGCTCAACCGGAATCATATTTCATTGTTGATCATTCAAACCCGGGCAGTATGCTCATAGAATTAGAAGATGTGCCGACTGGCGAGTATGAGGCTATTTCCTTCACCTTTGGGGTAGACAGCGCGCGCAACGTGTCAGGCGCTCAAACAGGCGCTCTTTCGGCCGCCAATGCCATGTTCTGGAGTTGGACCACCGGATACATTATGATAAAAGTAGAAGGTCTGTCGCCACAATCGTCTTTCGGTAATTTTTCCTTCCATTTAGGCGGATTTTCAGGGCCCGACAAAGCAGTACACACCAGAGAACAAGATTTTGCACAATCGATTATTATCACAGAAACGTCTACCCAAACAGCTTTCATACGGGCAAACCCCTCGAAGTTGTGGGATGGGGGCACACCTCTTTCTACCACCGCCGTTATTCATGTTCCCGGACAATTGGCTGGAGAAATGTCATACAACTTTGCTTCTTGGATGCATTTAGATAGAATAGAAGATTAATTTATTATGCGCTTGAAACGATTGATTTACGGAGGATTAATTTGCTTCACAATAATTTCACTATCGCTCCAATCTTGTAAAAAAGACCCGGATCAACCGGACGACTTTAAGGGATTTGTAAAGCCTGATCACTTTCCTGAGCCTTGGTATTTAGCAGAAAACAACCCCATCACCAAAGACGGTTTTGAGCTTGGAAGAAGGTTGTTCTTTGATCCGGTATTGTCGGCTGACAGCACCATCCATTGCGGAACTTGCCATGCCCAAGTGCATGCATTTGCCGATCATGGGGCAGCATTAAGTGCAGGAGTTGAAGGTCGGCTTGGAATTCGAAATTCACCGGGCTTATTCAATATAGCATGGTTTCCCAGCTTCATGTGGGATGGCGGCATCAACCACATTGAGGTGATGCCTATAGCGCCCATTACCGACCACAACGAAATGGATGAAACCTTGACCAATGTGGTGGAAAAGCTGAAACGCAGCAGTGTATATCCTGAAATGTTTAAAAAGGCATTCGGCACTGAAGAAATTACTGACCAAAAAATGTTGTTCGCTTTGGCCCAGTATATGGCCTTGCTAATTTCCAGCAATAGCCCTTATGATCAATACGTTACGGGTAAGGGCTCGTTAAATGCTCGCGAATTGAATGGATTGAGCCTGTTTAGAGCGCACTGCGAAAGCTGCCACAAAGAACCGCTGTTTACAGATTTCAGCTTCGTGAACAATGGGTTGGATACGGTGTATGAAGATGCCGGCAGAGGTAGAATCACACAATTGGCAGCCGACTCAGGCGCTTTTAAGGTGCCTTCATTGAGGAATGTAGACCTGACCTATCCCTACATGCATGACGGTCGATTCTTTTCGCTCGAATCCGTTCTTGATCATTACACCGGTGGGGTCTTACAAAATGGTCGTCTTGATGGTCGTCTTCCGGGAAATATAAACCTTACTACAGAAGAGAAGGAAGACATCATCTTGTTTCTAAAAACACTAACCGACTATGAATTCCTGTCCGATTTGAGTATCTCTGAACCTTAATGCTCAGAAGGATAGTAATTTTCAAGAATTGAATTCATTGCTTCACTTTTCGTGGCAATCCTTTCAATTCTTTCCCAAAGGCCATTCGGCAATATGGTTTTCAAGGGCTGTTTGATTTCAATTACAAAAGGGAAAGTGTCTATAAGGGTTTCATCCCACTGCTTGTAGTATTTCACCAAATCGTCGGGATAAACCACCTTTCTTTCTGTTCCTTCATCAACCGCTTCAAATGGTTCGGTAACATTGAGATAGCCGTAATCATCCGTCAGTTGTTCTCCGGGCTGTATGTCGCGAATGGCAATCTCAAAATCATAGGCGGTGGAGAGGCAATTCGATTTGAAGCTGTGGTTTACGTATCGACCATGGTCCCAACACAACACAAAATGCCCTTCCTTACTTCTGTAGGTGTAGGTGTGAATCATTTTTTGAAGCATGGGATGCATAGCTTCGATTTGCTGATGGGTGAACGATCTGTCCAATGAATCCAGCACCCAAGTGATGGTGCCTTTGGGAATAAATTCAGTAGCGACTACACCAAATCCTATTTCAGGACTTATGAACCGAAGTTCGGTTGAAGGGTGAATCATAGAATAAAAAAGGGTTGGGATTTCTTCTTCGAAAATAGGTGCTATTTCAATACCCAAATGGGCTGCGAAGAAATATATTTTGAAGGGTTAACAGATTGTCAATCAGCTATTATAGTCGTACTAATTGACTTTTGTAATCCTTGAATGCAGAGTGTTGTTTCGGGTACTCAGTTGGAGGAGATAAATTCCCGAGGGTCCTTCAAGTTCAAATGAAAATGTAGCAGTGTTGAACATCTTTCTTTCCAAAACAACTTGACCATAAGCATTGAAAACAATGGCATGAATGTATGGTTCGGTGTGCGACAAACGCACATTGTATATATCCTTTCCGGGATTGGGATACACCACCATTCTGTTTTGATGGAACTCCAAAACACTGATATTGCTCAGAAAGCAATCGCTGGTATCCACACAACCATTTTGCGTGATTTGAACGGCGTAGCTCCCCGCAATTGAGAATTGATAGATGGAGTCTGTTTCGCCTTGAAGAACGGAAAAACTTGCCGTACAATCCAGCCATTGATAGGTGGCTCCATTGGCTACAATATATACCTCCTGTTGATTTTGAACCGCGCCGTATTGAACGGAATCGACAAACAGTGTAGTGTGGATGATGCTGTCGCAGCCCTCCGAGCTTTGAAAAGTAGAAACGTACATTCCCGCGCTGTTTACGCTCACCCCACTTGGCAACACATAGCTTTCGCCTAAGCACAACGTGGCTGAATCGGTAATGGAATAAGTCGGCTGTTCGGTCAATTGTATAGAAAGCACTGAATCGCAGCCCAATGCTGAACTTATGGTGTCAAGATAGGAGCCTGCTTGATTTACAACTAGTCCACCGGGCAAGGTATAGGACTGACCTTGGCAAAATCCGCCCACAACTTGCTGAACCGCTATGGTTTCGACCGTAATAGCAGTAGTAATCACAGAATCGCAACCCCATTGGTTTGTAAGCGTATCGAGGTATACGCCTGAACTGGTTTCGAAGCTTCCGTTGGGAAGTTGTACTGAATCGCCCGGACAAATGGTAAAGGACTGATTCGTATTTGAAGTGGGCCAAAACAGCGCATGTGAATTAAAGCTGGAATCGCATCCATGTACGGTTTGCAAGGTTTGGCTGAAGAAAGAAGTGGTGGTAAGATAGCTTCCATTTGATAGAAACAAGGTGTCGCCAAAACATAAATGCACAGTGTCGGCCACGCCAAAACTGTAGGTCGGAAATTCAATGACAGAAAACTCGACAATGGAATCGCAAAAGGCCACAGACTGTAGGGTGTCGAAATAGGTTCCTCCTCCAAGTACTAGGTTGCCGGATGGTAGTGTAAGCGTGTCGCCTTGGCACATTTGTGTGGAAACAAAACCGGAAAAAGAAGTTACGGTTAGCACCGTGGTTTCTATTACCGAGTCGCAGCCGAAGCTGGTGCTCAACGTGTCTAGGTAGCTGCCCGACTGATGGACCACTGCGCCTCCCGGCAAGGTTACCGAGTCGTTTACACAAATGGTGATGGCATTTTGACTGAAGATAGTAGGGCGAACAGAAATGTCGAACGCCAGGATACTGTCGCAGCCCAACACAGAGTATAAGGTGTCTTGGTGAATGCCGGCGGAAGAAACGGGTTTACCGGAGGGCAGTAAAAAGGTATCGCCGGCACAGAGGTCGATTGGGAAAGTAGGAATGGGGAAAGAGTCAACAACTACAGAGGTTTGAAACACCGAATCGCAGCCGCCCACAGTAGTGAAGGACACGTTATAAGTACCAGAATTGAGTACTGTGTTTCCATTCTCAAGGAGGAATCCGTCGCCGGGGCATATGTGTACAGTAGCGCTGCTGAAATAACTGGGCCTAACTGTGACGGTGGTAATTAAAAACACCAGGCAGCCGTTGATGTCCACAGAATCGACGTACACTCCGGCCGAACTTACCTGGATGTTCGACGGTCCGGCAATGGTTGCCGTGGTGCCTTGGCAAATGCTCAAACTGGCAAAAAGATCGACCGTATTTTCTACGAAAACATTGAACACCCGATTGGAGTCGCAGCCAAAAACATTGGTGTATGAAACGGTGTAAATCCCGGCTTGCGTTACTACCTGTCCATTTGATAGGGTGTAGCTGCCTCCGGTGCAGAAGAAAGTAACCGTGGTATCCGAGCTGGAAGGAAGAAGAGAAACAGTGGTGAATACAGTGCTGTCGCAGCCATTGGCAGCAGGGTAGATATTCTGAAATGTGCCCGCACCAGCGGCGAAGGAAAGGCTATCGAACCAAAAGGTATCTCCAGGACAAATAGAAACTGATTGGGAAAACGAGATGGGTGGGGCAACTGTAAGCTGAATGTAAACGATAGAATCCAAACCGGAGGAGGCAGTGTAAGTGTTGCTGTACAATCCTGTGGTATAGGCATAAGTGCCATTAAGCAGCAAAAGGCTGTCGCCATCACAAATGGTTTCGACCACAGTATCTTGACTAATTGGTAGCGGATTCGAGTTTATCTTAGTCGAAATGCTTGTGGGCGCACTAAAGGCATCAAGGGCGAAAAGCAGCAAGAATATTATATGGAATGGAGTATAAAGAGTAAATGAAGGAATGCGCATTTTGTGGTCTTAAATTCTGTAGAACTGCTGTGCAAAGAAAACTTAATTCCTCCGAAAACCCATTTTTGGTAACGCAAAGGACATTTCCATGGTGGAATCGAACTTATGGTTTACTAATTGTTACTTTTCGATCGAAAATTTGAAGATTTCCTCAAGACATGCATGTGAATTTTAGAAATTATCTCGTAGCACTCATTGTTCATTTGTGCTCAGCTCTGTTGGCCTTTTCACAAACCGAAAAACCTGTGGTTTCGGGAAATGATGTGTGGTTTCTTCAACTTTCGCGCTTTCACATCAACGAACAATGGATTATCAGCAATGAACTACATCTAAGGAGACATGAATGGCTGAAGGAGCAAGAGCAAATTGTGATTCGACCTGCAATCAATTACTCACCTGTTCAAGGCATTACGTTTACCACGGGATATTCATTTCTACTCACCTGGCCTTACGGGCCATTTAGCGCTGTGCCTACCAACATTCCGGAAAGCAACATTTGGCAAGAGGTAACACTTCAAAATATTTTTTGGGATCGATTAAACTTCCTGCACCGCTTTCGATTTGAACAGCGTTGGGTGGGGGTGCCTACCCAACAAAACGACGCATGGGTGGTTGATGATTTTATATATGCAAATCGTTTCCGCTACAGGCTTACTTCGCGCTTCGACCTTCTTCGGCTTAAAGACGATAAGGCAATCTATGCCAGCTTGTTCGACGAAATTTGGATTCACCTGAACAACAAGTTGAAACCGAAAAGTGTAGATAAAAACTGGCTGTATGCGGGCGTTGGCTATCGCGCTAACAGAAACCTACAATTCGAATTGGCCTATTTGGATCAATGGGTTTTGCGCCAAGATTTTATTGAGAGTTACAAAGGCATTCAGCTGGTAATGATTTACGATTTTGGGCCGGGCGCAGCTAAGGATTAGTGTTTGGGATTCGTTGTTTTTCCGGTTAGTTTGTGCCCCGGTTCATAGATCAATCGCACGAATGTGCTCAACCTTTCAGATTCCTTGCTCACAGGTATTCCGGTTACAATACCAATCAGTAGATTATCCGCCAATCCAACCCTCATTTGAGGTCTGATAACCATATCGAAGCCATTGTCGGATTGCTCCTGATTGAACTCAACACCCAGAAAGTTCCGTGTTCCCGTGATCATATAATGAAAGCTAAAATTGACTTGCCAAATCATGTGGGCTGTTTCTGATCCGTTCATTTTTTCTATTTCCGGACCAGTATATAGTAGCGTGTGCCAATTGCTTCCCCATCTTTTGGCAGCAATAAAAAATGGGTTGAATAAATTACCGGAGTAGACGCTTCCCGAAGAATAATCTTTAAAAGGGGTCATTTGAAATTCATGTATGTATCCCAGGGCTAATGTTGTTTTAATGCGTTCGGATACGAAGAATGAATATTGAGTTGCCAGTTTTAGTCCTTCGAGTTTACTACCCGGTATGGAATCGGGGTGATAGCCGTTTGCAGTAGGGTAGTAAAAGGTAAATGGCAGCTCCACTTCAAGTCCTAGGCGGTTTATCGGAGCCCATTCATACTCTACGAGGGCGGAATATTTATCAAATCGAGTCTGATCAGTCAAACCCAGTCCCACGTTCCATTCTTTTTCTCCTTTGCGAGCGCCTAAATCTCGAATCAGGTCGATATACAATGGCTCGGCATGAAGCACCTTGTCCGGACCCTTTTCGTCTTGCACTTCATAGATATAAAGACTGTCCAGTTCGACATTGATTTGATGAGTGGAATCAGCTGTTTGAGCAAAAAGCGAAAATGATCCAAAAAATAGCAGGACGAGAAAATATCGATTTATCATTGGTCAAAAATTTTGGCCACGTACTATCAATAATTTTGCCCACGATTGATTTGACGGTAAAAAAATCAGAAAAGAAGATCAAGTGCTAAAGCCTCCAGCCATTTACGAAGGATGATCTTTTCATTTCATGAAAAGGCCCTATTTGCTGCAAGAAAACTCTATGTAGTCTTCTGTTTTCAGTAGAATAGAGCATTGTTTATCATCATAATACTTGCGCTCGCCAACTACTTGCTCAATTTCAATACAATAACCCGAACCTTTCCTGCATTTATTCCATCCGGTGATGACCACTTTTATTCCTTGGCTCCATTCCTCAATCCACAGGCAGTCGGCATCTACCAACGGGCCTATATATTCCTTGCATTCTGCATTTTTATACACTTTGTGCTTGGCCACCATTTCGTCGCCTTGCGGTTCTTCATTCGAATAGTAATAAGGTATGGCCACCTCCGCTACCGTGAAAATGCTCAAAATGGTATCGCCACCCACAATGGTAGGGGCTTTAATCTCATAAAGGTTCGAGTCTATCGCTTGGGCGCCCAGCTCCATTATTATTTCTTCAAGGTAACCCGGCATGTAATAGAGTATTCCTACGGGTTGGTTACTATTCATAGGCTGTAGGTAGCCTATCATATCGGTTTCCGGATTTATTTCGTCGCTCTCTGGATAGCATTTTTCTTCCTTGCAAGCCTCAAACCCTAGTGCTATGAGCAACATGAAAAGGAGAAACTTTTTCATGGCTTGGGTATTTAAATGAATCGTAAATGTAAGGAAATATATTGCTCATATTCAATACGATAGGAGCGGGTGGGCGGAAAGGGATTAGTAGATAAACTGCTTACAATTCAATTCCCTCGGCATTAACAAAGTACATGCTCACTTCGCCTTTTCCTTTGGCGGCTACTTTTCCGCGGTACTCACAAGGAAAAATATCCTTCACAAATTCATATGTGGCCTC
>CAZBBV010000030.1:0-5846 GCA_964490025.1 uncultured Cryomorphaceae bacterium
ACAATTAACCCAAACTCACTATTTGTGAAACCTTGAGTGCTAAAGTAGATGGGCGATTCACTTTCCGAACACCTTTTTCTAGCGATTAATCACAGTTCCAACGCGCTGCGCGCAGTCCTTAATTGTGAAGGGTAAGTCGTAAGTTCGGGAAGTAGAACGGGCTAAGAGACAAATACTACTAGCCATGCAAATCATTATGACCATCATCAAGGCTATGGTATCGCCTAAATTCTATTTTTGCCCCTCACAGTTCCGAAAACATTATTTCTAATATGGCATTATTCCATCCGCTTAAGGTAGTCGACATACGCCGCGAAACGGCCGATTGTGTTTCGGTGGCCTTCCAGGTTCCCGGCGAGCTGGCCGACACGTATAAGTTTACACAAGGCCAATACCTCACGTTCAAGAAGGACATCAATGGCGAGTCCATCCGTCGTTCGTATTCCATTTGCTCGTCGCCACTGGAGGGCGAGCTGCGTGTGGCCATCAAAAAAGTGGATGGCGGACGCTTCAGCACTTTTGCCAACGAAGAACTGAAAGTGGGAGATGTGCTGGAAACCATGAAGCCTACGGGCAGGTTTTACACCGCGCTTTCTCCCGAAAACAAAAAGCACTATGTGGCCTTTGCTGCCGGCAGCGGCATCACACCCATGATGAGCATCATGAAAACCACACTGGCTACCGAACCCAACAGCCATTTCACCTTGTTTTACGGAAACAGGAATTTTAATTCCATCATTTTCCGAGAGCAAATAGAAGATTTGAAAGACCGATATCTGAATCGACTAAGCGTGTACCACATCCTTTCGGGCGACGCGCTGGGCAGCGACCTGCTTACCGGACGTCTGGATGGCGATAAGTGCGAGCGCTTTTGCACCCATTTGTTCGACTACAAAAATGTGGACCACTACTTCCTGTGCGGCCCCGGCAGCATGATTCATGAGGTGAAAGACAAGCTTGTGGACATGGGTGTGGAGCCCACGCGCATTCACTTTGAGCTGTTTACCACACCCGGCCAAAGCGCCCAGCAAGGCGCAGCGCCCAAAGAGAAAAAGGCTACGGGTGGCGGCATCCTTTGCGAGGTGAGCATCATTATGGATGGCCACACGCAGCAAATGGAGCTCGATTCATTGGGCATGCCCATATTGGATGCGGCGCTGCACAAAGGACTGGACGTGCCCTATGCTTGCAAAGGTGCGGTGTGCGCCACCTGCAAAGCCAAGGTGCTGGAGGGCGAGGTGGAAATGGAAATGAACTACTCGCTGGAACCCGACGAGCTGGCGGCGGGATATGTGCTCACTTGCCAAGCCCACCCAAAGACCAAAAGGGTGGTGGTGGACTACGATCATTAAAAAAGGATTTAAAATGCGAAAAGCCGCGGGTCAGGCGGCTTTTCAGTGTTTTGACCTTTTCGAAAAACTACTATCTACTCAGGTCTTTGCTACGAAAACTAATAGGTCTGAAAGAACGATTGTACAAAGCTAAAGGCAATATCCTTGCCAAAACATGAGAGAAGTCAGGGGCGGGTTAATTTGTTGTTAAGGCAGTGATTAAAACACGATTCCAAACATCAACCCGTTCAGTTCCGGGCCTTTTCCTTCTGAGAACATGCTACTCAAATCGTAGCGGGCATATAGGTTTACAAACTTCAATCCCACTTGCGCCATAAGGCCATACTGAACGTCGTTCATGTAGAAGTTTCCTTTGTTCACCATTTTCACCTTGTCGCCTAGCTCGGTGGTATATTTTACTTTGGTGTTGCTGCCCACGCGCAGTCCGGCATATCCACCCACAGCTATGTTGAAGCCGTTTTCTATCGCGCGGTTCTTGCTCCAGTCGAGTTGTAGAAGCACCGGCACATTGAGCCACATGGTGTTGATATTGTTCTTCTCGTAGTTGTAGGTGTCGTTTTTCACAAACGAAACGGAGTCGGCGCTCTTCACCAAGATGGCGTTTTGGGAGAGGTTGTAGTTCTTCCAGCTGTACTCAATACCGTACTTGATATGAAGCGGACCATTGGCGCCAATACGTGTTTTCTTTCCCACATTGAGTCCCCAATGCCAGCTGCCCCAGGTGCTTAGTGCGTTTAGGTCGCCTGGTTCCGAAGGAAACTTGCCGTCGGCGTTCATGTAGCTGTTTAGGCCAAGGTAAAAATCGCCATAACCCACGGTGCGCTTGCCGCTATCGAATTCGAGGTCCCAATCCATGTCGTCCCAATCTTCGTCTCCGTCTTCAATGATGATTTCCAGCTCTTCTTCGAATTCTTCTTCCCATTCTTCAATGGTGTCGCTGTCGGTAATGGTCACATCAAGCTCTTGCTCAAGCACGGCCTCCAGCTCTGCTTCCAGCTCATCCATTCGGGCCTCCAGTGCATCCAACTCTCTTTCCATTTCTGCAATGGCTGCCTCACTGCGCTGCTGCGCTTGCTCTTGGGTAATTTTTCCATCCTTGAGGTCTTTGTCAATGGCGGCTTGGGCTTGCTGCTGCTTTTTAACGGCTTGCCCCATTTTGGCTGCCACTTCCGCAATCTCTTTGGTGATGGATTCGGCATTCTGACTGTAGTTGTAAATAATGATTTTCTTTCCGTTGGCCTCAATGATGGTGGTGTCGCCATCATGGGTAGGGAGGGTGCTGTGGGCAGACAGGCTGTGGGCGCTCAGGGTCATGAATCCAATCAAGGCTGCCGCAAAAAGGGTTTTGGTTTTCATTTCAATGGTTGTTTAAAGAATTAATGATTGATTTTTAATAAAGGGTATAAGGGTTATTTTCCTGCTAAAAGTTTCTCGAAGGGTATGTTGATCTCCGGCATTTTGATGACACCTTTCGGTGAATCCAAAGGCTCGCCTACCAGGAAGTTCTTGAGTTGTGATTCGGCATACTTCCGTATTTCACGTCTGCTATCCTCAGGCACGTTGCCCGGTTCTCTGTCTTCAGGAAGTAGCGCAATACTTTCGTCAATCGGTTTTCTGTCGCCCTTCACCTCAGGTGTTTGGTAAGCGATATCTGCTCCGGGCACTTTAGGAGTAAGCAATTCCAACTGAACGCTTTCTTCATTTGCCTCAAATGGCTTTGGCTCATTTTTTACGTCTACTTCAGCCATTTCACGGTTTCGTGGAGCTACAGGCGTTTCTATCGTTTCTTTCATTTCATCCTTGCCCTGTTCTTCTTGCTCGCTTTGCCATTCGGGTTTCGATTTGCTGTCTTCTTTAGTGTTGGTCACCGGTAGGGTCATTTCGTTCGGCATTTCGGGTTGCACGCCCCAACGCAGCCAAACCGTGAGCGCAAACAAGAACAACAAAGCGGCTGCCACACTGTAGTATATCCAAATGGCCTTTTTCTCTTTCTTTTGGCCTATTCCGGCTTCCACACGCTCCCAAAGCTCCGGCCTTGGGTGTATGCTGTGCGACTCTAAATTGTCGCGAAACAGTTTGTCTATTTTCTCGCTCATAATTCTAAATATTGTAGTTCAATCACGCGGCTTTGCAGGTGTTTCCTGGCTTTGCTCAGTTGCGATTTTGAGGTATTGTCCGATATACCCAGCATCTCTCCTATTTCGGCATGGTTGTACCCCTCTATCGCATACAGGTTGAATACCGTTCGGTATCCTTCCGGAAGCTCGGCCACTAGGCCCATCAGGTGTTCGGGCGTCAGCTCATCTTCAAAAAGTACCGTTTCGCCGTAGCTCTCGATATCTTCTTCATTGTCCTCGAGGCTTTTGTTTTGCTTCGATTTCAAAAAGTTGAGCGATTCGCGCACCATGATGGTTCTGATCCATCCTTCCAGGCTTCCTGCGCCGCTGTATTGTTCCAGTTTTTCAAAGACCTTTATAAACCCATTCGAAAAAACCTCTTCTGCATCTTCCAAACTTTTCACGTAGCGTTTGCACACCGCCAGCATTCGGCTGGCATGCCTGTCGTACAGTCGGCGCTGGGCCAGTCTGTCGCCTTTCAGACACTTTTTAATGAGGCTCTGCTCGTCAGTTTGTAATTGTAGAATTCGCACTTTCAGTTTGGGCTTTCAAATGAATAGACAAGGGCTTTTTAATTCGGGTTGCCTGAGGGGGTAAAATATTTTCGAAACTGCTTATACCGGTTCAAAATTTCATGGGAAAATAATCAACTCCATTCAGGGATAATGCATTACAAGGGGTACCTTTGGGGCTATGTCAAAGAAAATCAAAAAGAAGCAGCACTCCCTCGATCTCGATCGCTCAGTATTACGGATATTTCAAGAGAACGAAGGCCGATCGCTCAACTATAAGCAGGTGGCTGCAAAGCTCCTTATTTCGAACAACAAAGAAAAAGCAGACCTGCTGCAAGCCATTGCCCGACTGGCGGTAGCCGGCAGGCTCGACCAAGTGGACCGCGGCAAATACCAATTGCGCGCCTTCGAACAATACATGACCGGGCGTGTGGACATGACCAGCACCGGATCGGCCTACGTGGTGCCCGAAGAGGCAGATGGCGAACATGTGTACATCCAACCCAAGTATGTACGCACGGCATTGCACGGCGATTTGGTGAAGGTGATCTTCTTCGCCAGAAGGAAAAACAAGAAGCCGGAAGGCGAAATTGTGGAGGTGCTTGAGCGCTCGCGTTCGGAGTTTGTGGGCGTAGTGGAGGTTTCTGATAAATATGCCTTCCTCGTTCCCGAAAGCCGAAAGATGGTGGTGGACATCTACATTCCGCTGGAAAAGCTGAAAGGGGCGAAACACGGCATGAAGGCCATTGCCAAAATCACCGACTGGCCGGCAAAGGCCAGTAGTCCTTTTGGAGAAATCATTGAAGTGCTGGGCATGCCCGGCGATCGCGATACGGAGATGCACGCCATCATGGCCGAGTTCGGCCTGCCGTATCATTTCCCGGACGAAGTGCACCAAGCGGCCGAAGGCTACACGGATGTTATCCCTGAAGCCGACATTGCCAATCGTCGCGATATGCGCACTACGACCACCTTTACCATTGACCCTGTAGATGCCCGTGATTTTGACGACGCGCTTTCCTTTAAGGAATTGGAAAAAGGATGGTACGAAATAGGCATCCACATAGCCGACGTGAGCCATTATGTGAAAGAAGGCACTGTGCTGGACAAAGAAGCCCGCGAGCGTGCCACTTCGGTGTATCTCGTGGATCGGGTGGTGCCCATGCTTCCGGAAAAGCTATCTAACCTTTTATGCTCGCTTCGTCCGAATGAGGACAAGCTTTGCTTCTCCGCAGTTTTTGAAATAAACGATCAAGCGGAAATCAGAAAGCAATGGTTCGGAAGAACGGTAATACACAGCAACCGCCGCTTCACCTACGAAGAGGCGCAGGAGGTGATTGAGACCAAGCAAGGCGACATGGCCCACGAGCTGGAAGTGATGAACAACATGGCCCGCGTGATGCGCAAAGCGCGCGTGGAGCATGGCGCCATTGCCATTGAAAAAGTGGAGGTTCGTTTCCGCCTTGACGAGGCGGGCATGCCATTGGAAACTTACCTTAAGGTGACCAAAGACTCGAACAAGCTGATCGAGGAGTTTATGCTGCTGGCCAACAAGAAAGTGGCAGAGTTTATTGGCAAAAAGCGCGACGGCGGACCGACAGGGAAAACTTTTGTGTACCGTGTGCACGACGAGCCCGATCCGGCGAAGCTGGCTGAATTTGGCCATTTCATCAAGCAGTTTGGCTATCGACTAAGGCTCGAAAATAGGCGTACGATTACCAAATCGTTGAATGAAATACTGGAGCAGATAAAAGGCAAGGAAGAAGAAAACATGATTGAGAATTTGGCCATTCGCTCTATGGCCAAAGCCATTTACACCACCGAGAATATTGGCCACTACGGATTGGCCTTCGAATACTACACGC
>CAZBBV010000030.1:5856-11204 GCA_964490025.1 uncultured Cryomorphaceae bacterium
ATTCGCCGCTACCCGGATGTGATGGTACACCGCCTGTTGCAACACTACCTGGATGGCGGAAAATCGCCGCAGGCCGATCCTTATGAAAGCAATTGCGAGCACAGCTCTGACCGCGAGCGCAAAGCCGCCGAGGCAGAACGCGCTTCGACCAAGTACATGCAAGTGCTGTATATGAAAAACCAACCCGACCGCGATTTCCTAGGTGTGGTGTCGGGCGTTACGCAGTGGGGAATTTTTGTAGAAATCATGGAAAACAAGTGCGAAGGAATGATCCGACTGGCGGACATAAAAGGCGACAGGTTTATCTACGACGAGCGCAACTTTTCCATTGTGGGCGAATATTCAGGACGCATCTATCAACTGGGCGACCATGTGATGGTGCGTGTGAAAAGAGCCGATTTGAATAAGAAACAGCTCGATTTTGAGCTGGTGGCCGAGCGCTAAGCCTTACTTGCTGCTGCCGCTGCAGTATTGCATCAGTTCGCCCACGCTATATTCGGCCAAGCCGTTTTTCATGGCGTCTTTGCCTGTTTTGCATGCGGCGGAAGTGTCGCCCATTTCTACCTCTATCCTACCCTTGGTGATGTAGTACTCGGCCATGCCCTTATCGAGATTGATGGCCGTCATGGCGTCTACCTTGGCCATTTGCAATTCGCCTTTTCGTTGGTAAATCTTCGCCCGCATGTTGTAGTACCGCCCATTCGAAGGGTCGTTTACGATAAGCTGGTTGCAATATTCAATGCCTTCATCCATTTTGCCCTTTTCCATGGCAATTTCAGCCAATAGCAATACTATGCCCGGGTCGTTGCCATATTCGCGGTTTAGCTTCATGAGGTCGGCTTCCGCTTTATCTGTGTTGCCCGAACGCAAATACATCTCAGCCCTACCAATTAATGCATCCTTCTGATTTGGGTCCTTTTTCAAAATGGCGGTGTAGATGTCCATGGCCTCGCCAAAGTATCCTAACTGAACCAGCATACCTGCCTTGGCACACAGCAACATGGGGTCGCCGGGCATCAGGGCCAGGCCTTTGTCGTAGCTCTCCAATGCTTTGGGCACATAGTTCACTTGCTCATACAGTTTGCCCATGCGGTAGTACAGCATGTAGTTCTCCGGATCGTTGGGGAAGGCCTCAATGGTTTTTTCCAAGGCCATAATGGCGCAAGTGGGGTTTTTGCGCTGCAAGCACGATTCCACACCCTTTAAGTAAGCCTCTCTGGTTTGTGCTTGAGAAAGTAATGGCGCAGCCAACATTATGGCCGCCAATGCGAGTGTGTGAGCCAGGGTTTTCATGAGGTGAGACTTTGTGGAAAGTGGCAATGAAGGTAGCAATTGCATGGATATGTTAAAATTTGTTTTTCCGACATTCCTTGCACCACCGCCTCGCATTACATTCCCATGTTTTGTTTTATTTCTGCTACTTCCTTCTGCAACTCCCGAACGATACGCGACCATGCAGGGTTGGCGGCCTCTGCCATTTCCATCTCTTTCGAATAGTATCCGGCGAAAAGCCAAATTTCCAATACCTCGCCCACCGGCAATGAATAAGGCACATACTCCGGATTGGTGGACACCAGCATCAGCCTCCCTTCTTCCAATCGGTTATAGATTTGTTTGAACACAATGCCGTCTTCTCGGGTGAGCAATATGCCGTAGCTGCCATCTTTCAGTGCGGTCCAGTCTTGCAGGTATTCGCCCACCACTATGGCCCCTTGAGGCACGGGCGGCATGGAGTCGCCCTGCACCGGAAAGGCGCGGTATTTCTTGTTTTTTTGCAAAAAGGGAAGCCGGAAGGTGGGCAGCTCGCTGATGAAATCCGGATCGGCATAGCCCGCTGTGTAGCCCGCCTTGGCTTTTTCACTCAGCAGCTCAATGTTGTCTTCCATATCGGCGCCCACGGTGGTGGCCAGCACACGCAGTTTTTTCCCTTTCAGGTCAATGTCGTAGCCCCTTTCCAGCTCTGTAAGTTGGCCTTCGCTCAGGGCATTCAGGTCGTAGCGCAACAGCTTGTCTATACTCACCCGAAAAAAGTCGGACAGGGCCATCAGGTTCTTGAGCGGCGGTTGCACTGCGCCACTTTCGTAGCCGCTCAGTGAGGTGCGCTGCACACCTATTTCGTGGGCTACCATGTCCTGCGATATGCCGCGACGCTTGCGCAGCAGTTGAATGTTTTTTCCGAAATGCATGGCGAAATATTTTTTTAATCCTCTGCCGACAAAGCTATACAAAAAGAGCCTATATTATCGTCGGACGAATGACAATATTATCGACATGAGCGCGCCGTCGCGACAGATCATACACATGGACCTCGACACTTTCTTTGTGTCGGTGGAGCGGCTTATCAATCCTGCATTGGTAGGAAAACCGGTGCTGATAGGCGGCACCAGCGACCGCGGCGTGGTGGCTTCGTGCAGCTACGAGGCACGCAAGTTTGGCGTGCACTCGGCCATGCCCATGCGCATGGCCCGCATGCTGTGTCCGGAGGCTGTGGTGGTGCGCGGCAACTCCATGAACTACAGCAAATACTCGCATCTGGTGACCGACATTGTGCAGGAGCAGGTGCCGGTGTTGGAAAAAACCTCTATCGACGAGTTTTACGCCGACCTGTCGGGCATGGATCGCTTTTTCGGCACTTTCCGTTTTGCGCAAGAGCTGCAGCAAAAGGTGCACAAGGAAAGCGGGCTGCCTATCTCCTTCGGCCTTTCGGTGAACAAAACGGTGAGCAAGATAGCCACCGGCGAGGGCAAGCCCTTTGGCCACCGCTATGTAGAGGGCGGCACGGAGCGCGGTTTTCTCTCACCCCTTTCGGTGAAAAAAATACCCATGATAGGCACCGAAACCTACAAGACGCTGCGCAGCCTGGGCGTGGAGCGCATACACACCCTGCAGGACATGCCCGTGGAGATGCTCGAAAAAGTGTTTGGCAAAAACGGGCGCGACATGTGGAAAAAGGCCAATGGCGTGGACAACAGCCCCGTGGTGCCATTCCACGAGCGCAAATCGATCTCCACCGAGCGCACCTTCGAGCGCGACACCATTGATGTGCACATGCTGCGCAACCTGCTCACCGCCATGACCGAAAACCTGGCCTACCAGCTGCGCCGTGGCAACAAGCTCACCGCCTGTGTGGCGGTTAAGATTCGCTACTCCGATTTCAGCACCCACTCGCTGCAGGCGCGCATACCCTACAGCGCTGCTGACCACATATTGCTGCCCCGCGTGAAGGAACTGTTCGAAAAGCTATACAACCGCCGCCTGCTGGTGCGCCTCATTGGGGTGCGCTTCAGCCACCTGGTGGGCGGCGGGCACCAGATCAACCTTTTTGAAGACAGTGAAGAGATGATACGCCTCTACCAGGCCATGGACCGCATGCGCGAACGCTTTGGCGACCGTGCCGTGCTGCGCGCCGCAGGCATGGAAGCCCGCACCATTGGCCGCATGATCAACCCCTTTAGCGGTGCGCCGCCAGAGCTGCTGGCCAATAGGAAAGGGTGATTTGCAGTCGATAGCGTTCAGTCCATAGCTTTTTAGTCCATAGACGATATCTTTTTTGGTCAACAGTCCACGGACGACGGACCACGGCTTTTGGCTCAAATCTAATTGGATTGTTGCCCAGAATGTGAAATGAGGATTGATCGCATGTCGATTAATTCCGCGCGTCATTCTGTCCTGAAACAAGTTCAGGATCATTCAGAATCTAATGGCGCGTGGGCTTTCTGTAACGAATAATACAAGAGTTGCTTGCGCTCCGCTCAGCAGGACAAAAGGCGGGTAGCCGATCTTTAAAAAGCCCATGTTTTACTGCGAAGATTAAAAAGCTTGGATACCTTTACTGCTCAATCCATAAAAAACGTAGCCATGAAAAGTCACGTCATTCTCCCCGTCGTTCTACTATTTTCCATGTCGTTTGCACAGGCACAATTCGGGGTGGACAACCTAAAGAACAAGGCCAAGAGCGCCGTGGGTCAAGCCATTGACCGAAAAATAGAACAGGAAATGAACAAGGCTGCGGAGCGCATGGTGAACAAATATTGGGACAAGTGGCTCGGAAAATATTACCAGGAAAATGGAAGCACAACAGGTGGCGGAGTGAGTGCCGGAGGGTCTTTCCCTTTTGTGATCGACAACAACGTGACCGTGGAAGGAAGCTACAGCTTCAACTCATCCATGACCATGCTGATAGAGAGCTACAAGAAGTCAGGCAAATTGGACGAAACAGTGACCATGACCATGTTCAACCATCCCGAAGGCAGTTATCTGGGGACAAAGCTTGTAGACATGGACCAGAAACCGGGTGAAGAAACTTTTATCATCAACGACTTTAAGAACCACGCCATGGTGATGCTATTTACCACTGATGGCGAGAAGTCGAGTATGGCGTATAGCCTCATTGTGGCCGAAGCTCCGGAAATGGACGTTGTTGCGGACCAAGAAACTACGGATGAAATGGTGAATTTCGAGCAAATTGGCACAAAAGAAATATTGGGCTACACCTGCACAGGATACCGCGTGGACAATGAAGAAGCCATCTCCGAAATGTGGTTTTCGGAAGAAGTGTTGTTCGGACAGGGACTGATGAACACTACCCCTGCAGCTGCCGCAGCCACCCATTCCAACATGCCTAGCGGCACCCTAATGGAATGGGAAAGCACCGACAAAGCGAGTGGAGAACGCAGTGTAATGCGGGTAACAGAGATTAATCCCAACGCCACCTTGTCCATTGACATGAATGAGTATCCCCGAATTCAAATGGGGCAATAGGCCGGGATGAAGCGAATTGTTGTTTTCACCGGCGCCGGAATGAGCGCTGAAAGCGGTCTTAGTACCTTTCGCGATAAGGGCGGACTGTGGGACAAATACGACATCTATCAAGTGGCTACACCTGAGGCCTTTGCCCGCGACCCGGAAATGGTCCTGGAGTTTTACAACATCCGCCGGCGAGAACTGTTGAATGTGGAGCCCAATGACGGGCACAAAGCGCTGGTAGAATGGGAGCAAAAAGCTGAAGTGCATATCATCACCCAAAACATTGACGACCTACACGAACGTGCCGGAAGCACCCATGTGCTGCACTTGCATGGCGAGTTGCGAAAAGCCCGAAGCACAGCCGACAAGAATTTGATCATAGAAATTGATGGTAGCGAGCTCGTTCTTGGCGATCTATGCCCTTTGGGCAGCCAACTTCGGCCCCACGTGGTTTGGTTTGGTGAAGAGGTGCCCGAAATGTTGCGCGCCGAAGAAATAGTTGCCAAAGCAGACGCGCTCGTGGTGGTGGGCACTTCGCTCAATGTCTATCCCGCCGCCGGCTTGCTGTGGTGTGTAGCCCCCGGAACCCCCATTTGGCTCAT